>NZ_JAKJJW010000024.1:0-52687 GCF_025669985.1 Brachybacterium atlanticum
GGTGCCGCCGGAGCCCTTGCCGCCGGACCCCTTTCCGGCCGCGGAGCCCTTGCCCGCACCGCGCCCGCCGCCGCGAGCACCCTGCGCCCCGCCTCGTCCGGCGCCCGCGCCCTTGCCCCGGCCGGGAGCGCCGCCGCGCCGCGGTCCCCCGCGGCGCTCCTGCGGCTCCTCGTCCCAGGAGGCGCGGCGCTCCTCGTTCGTGCGTCGCGCCTCGGCCTTGCGCTCGTCGGCGCCGCGGGAGCGGGAGAGGTCGAGCTTGCGGGGCGCGCCCTTGTACTTCACGCGGGCGGGGTCCTCGACGGGCTCCCCGGCCGGGGTGCGGCCGCCGAGCTCCTCGAGCACGGGGTGCTCGGCGTCCTCGACGTCCTCCACCCAGCGCGGCCCGACCTCGGCCTCGCCCAGGATCCGACGAGCCTGACGGGTCTGGTGGGGCAGGGCGAGGGTGACCACGCTGCCGGCGCCGCCGGCGCGTGCGGTGCGGCCGGAGCGGTGGACGTACTCCTTGACGTCGTCCGAGGGGTCCACGTGCACCACCATCGTCACGTCGTCGATGTGGAGGCCGCGGGCGGCGACGTCGGTCGCGACCAGCACGGGGAAGGCGCCCTGGCGGAACCCGGCCAGCACGTTCGTGCGCAGCCCCTGCTGCTTGTTGCCGTGCAGGGCCGCGGCGCCGATCCCCACCTCGACGAGCTCCTGGGCGACGCGCTCGGCGCCGAGCTGGGTGCGGGTGAACATCAGGGTGCGTCCCTCGCGGGCGCCGAGCTGGGCGGTCACGGCGCGCTTCGCGGCCGGTGCGATCGCCAGGACGGTGTGGTCCATGGTCTTCACCGCCGCGGTGACCGGGGTGGTCTCGTGGCTGATCGGGTCGACGAGGAAGGTGTCGACGATGTCCTCGACCTGCCCGTCGAGCGTCGCGGAGAAGAGCATCTTCTGGGTGCCCATCGGGACGGCCGCGAGGATGTCGCGCACATCGGGCAGGAACCCGAGGTCGGACATGTGGTCGGCCTCGTCGATCACGGTCGACTCCACCAGGTCCAGCTGCAGCGCGCCCCGCTCGGCGAGGTCGATCAGGCGTCCCGGGGTCGCCACCACGATGCCGACCCCGCGGGCCACGGCATCGGCCTGCTTCTCGATGTTCATGCCGCCGGAGACCAGCTGGGCGGAGATCCCGACCGCGCGGGCGAAGGGGTGGATCGTGTCGACGACCTGCACCGCGAGCTCGCGGGTGGGCACGAGCACCACGCCGAGCGGCCGACGGCGACGCACCTTGCGGCCGCGGAAGCGGGAGGTCATCGCGAGGGTGAAGGCGAGGGTCTTGCCGGAGCCGGTCTCCGCGCGGGCGAGCACGTCGCGGCCCGCGAGGGCGTCGGGCAGGATCGCGGACTGGATCTCGAAGGCGCGCTCGAGCCCCTGCGAGGCGAGGACGCCGAGCAGCTCGTCGGGCAGCGCCATGTCCTCGAACCGCTCCGAGAGATGGGCGGAGCGGCGGCGAGCCTTGGGCATGGTGATCCTCCTGACGACGACGTGCACTCCCATCATCCAGCATCTCGCACTCATGGGATACTGGGAGCGATGTTGCGCACTCTCATGACCTCGAAGATCCACCGGGCCACGGTCACGCAGGCGGACCTGCACTACGTGGGCTCGGTGACGATCGACCCCGTCCTCACCGAGGCCGCGGGTCTCGTCGAGCACGAGCAGGTCACGATCGTGGACATCGCCAACGGCCACCGCCTGACCACCTACGTGATCGAGGGTGAGCGCGGCAGCGGCGTGATCGGCATCAACGGCGCCGCGGCGCACCTGGTCTCCCCCGGCGACCTCGTGATCATCATGGCCTACGGACAGCTGGACGCGGCCGAGGTCGCCTCCCATCACCCGCGCGTGGTCCACGTCGACGAGGACAACCGCATCGTCGAGATCGGCGAGGATGGCGCGCAGCCCGTCCCCGGTATGCCCGATCAGATCGACGGCCGCACCTCCCACGGCATCCGCTGACCCCTCGTCTCCGCGGCATCCGGCCGCACGAGCCTCGGGAAGCGGGGCACGGGGTCGCACCCTCCCCACCGGCCGGTGTCCGACCCGCGAACGCAGGAAGCCCCTTTCCGCCTGGCCCTATAGGATCGGTGCGGTGACCTCCTCCGCACCCCTTCCTCCCCAGTGAGCGGCGTCCTCGCGGGCTTCTTCATCGTCTGGTCCATGATCGGCGTGGGCTGGGTGGTGGGGCGCACCGGCGTGCTCGGCGCCCACGGCCGCTACGTCCTGAACCGCACCACCTTCTTCGTCGCCTCCCCCGCGCTGGTCCTGGTGGGCCTGCTCGGCTCCGACGTCCGCTCCGTGTTCTCCCTGCCGATGCTGGTGGCCGGGCTGTCCGGGCTCGCAACGGGCGCGCTGCTGATCGCCGGGGTGGCCCTGTTCACGACACGGCGCGGAGCGGACCTGGTGGTCACCGCGATCAGCGGCTCCGTCGTCAACGGCGCGAACATGGGCTTCCCGATCGCGCTCTACGTGCTCGGCGACATCTCCCACGCCCTGCCGGTGATCCTCTTCCAGCAGGCGGTCTACACGCCGCTGTACCTCTTCGTGCTGCACCGGGTCACGGAAAGGGACGCCCAGGGCGCGGCCGGGGTGCTGCGCAGCATTGTCGCGAACCCCGTCATCATCGCCTCGGCCGTCGGGCTGGTGCTCGTGCTGCTCGGGGTGCAAGTCCCGCAGGTGCTGCTCGACCCGGTCCAGTCGCTCGCCGACATGGCGATCCCGGCGATGCTGCTGGCCTACGGGCTGTCGCTGCACGGCTCGCGTCCGCTCGCGAAGGACGACGGCTATCGTGGGCTGATCGCCGTCGCCTCCGGTGCGAAGCTCCTCGCCATGCCGCTGATCGCGCTCGGGATCGGTCTGCTGCTGGGGATGCGGGGGCCCATCTGTACGAGGTCGTCGTGATGGCGGCGCTGCCCACCGCGCAGAACGTGTACGTCGCCGCCGCCCGCTACCGGGCCTCGGAGAACCTCGCCCGGGACACGGTGCTCATCACGACGATCGGGACGGTGCTCGTGCTGCTGCTCATCTCCGCGGTGCTCGAGGTCTGAGAGCGCCGGGGTCAGGAGAGCGGCGCGCTAGGATGACCGGGTGACGGAACGGCTGCTGCTTATGCAGCCGCGTCGGACAAGGCCCGCGACCGTGTCGCGCTCCTGAGCGAGCGCCCGGCCACGACGAGGCACCGACGCGGCTCCCCTCGCCTGCGCGAGGGTTTTTTCATGTCACGAGACCATCACCCCACTTCCTGACCCACTGCCTGGCGGCCACGGCCGCACTGATCCTTCGGAGGACGATCCACCCATGAGCGAGGCACCCCACCGGTACACGGCCGCGATGGCGGACGAGATCGAGCTGCGCTGGCAGCAGCACTGGGACGAGGAGGGCACCTTCCACGCCGACAACCCCGTCGGCGAGCTGCGCGGCACCGCCCCCTCGCTCGAGGAGGCCACCGCCGCCGCCACCTCCTCGTCCGAGAAGATGTACATCATGGACATGTTCCCCTACCCCTCGGGGTCGGGGCTGCACGTCGGCCACCCGCTGGGCTACATCGCGACCGACGTGGTCGCGCGCCACCAGCGCATGCTCGGCAAGAACGTGCTGTACACGATGGGCTACGACGCCTTCGGCCTGCCCGCCGAGCAGTACGCCGTCCAGACCGGCACCCATCCGCGCACCACCACCGAGGCGAACGTCGCGAACATGCGCCGCCAGCTGCACCGGCTGGGCCTGTCCCATGACGCACGCCGCTCGCTCGCGACCACGGACCCCGAGTTCGTGAAGTGGACGCAGTGGATCTTCTTGCGCATCTTCGACTCCTGGTACGACCCGGACGCCCCGAACGCCGACGGCGTCACCGGGCGCGCCCGCCCGATCGCCGAGCTGCGCGAGGAGCTGCGCGCCGGCACGATCGATCCCTTCGTCCTCGCGGGCCGCCAGGGTCTGGAGATCCCCGCCTCCTGGCAGGGCCGCAGCGCCGCCGAGGTCCCCGGCGCCACCGACGCGGAGATCGCGCAGATCGCCGACGGCTTCCGCCTGGCCTACATCTCCGAGACGCCCGTGAACTGGTGCCCCGGCCTCGGCACGGTGCTGGCCAACGAGGAGGTCACTGCCGAGGGCCGCTCCGAGCGCGGCAACTTCCCCGTCTTCACCCGGCGCCTGCGCCAGTGGAACATGCGCATCACCGCCTACGGCGACCGCCTGGTCGACGACCTGGACCGGGTGGACTGGCCCGAGTCGATCCGCTCCATGCAGCGCAACTGGATCGGCCGCAGCCACGGCGCCCAGATCAGCTTCCCCGTCGCCGGTCTCGCGGGCCGCGAGGACGCCGGCTTCGACGTGTTCACCACGCGCGCCGACACCCTGTTCGGCGCGACCTTCTGCGTCCTCTCCCCCGAGCACTCCCTGCTGACGGACGTCTCCGCCCTACCGGAGGCGTGGCCCGAGGGCACGCACGAGGCCTGGACCGGCGGCGCCGCGAGCCCCCGCGAGGCCGTCGCCGCCTACCAGGCGCGCGCCGCCTCGCTGGACGAGGACGAGCGCACCGAGGAGGGCCGCGAGAAGACCGGCGTGTTCACCGGCCTGTTCGCGACGAACCCGATGGACGGCCGCGAGCTGCCCGTGTTCACCGCCGACTACGTGCTGATGGGATACGGCACCGGCGCGATCATGGCCGTGCCCGCCGAGGACGAGCGCGACTTCGCGTTCGCGGACCGCTTCGAGCTGCCCGTGATCCGCACCGTCCGCCCGCCGGAGGACTTCACCGGCGGGGCCTGGACCGGCGAGGGCGAGAAGATCAACTCCGCCTCCGCGGACCTGGATCTGAACGGCCTGGACAAGGAGGAGGCGAAGGCGCGCGCCACCGCCTACGCCGAGGAGAAGGGCTTCGGCCGGGCCCGCACCACCTACCGCCTGCGGGACTGGCTGTTCTCCCGCCAGCGCTACTGGGGCGAGCCCTTCCCGATCGTCTACGACCCCGCGGATCCCGAGACTCCGATCGCGCTGCCGGAGTCGATGCTGCCGGTGGACCTGCCGGAGGTCGCGGACTTCTCCCCGAAGACCTTCGACCCGATGGACGCCGATACCGAGCCGCAGACCCCGCTCTCGCGCGCCGAGGACTGGGTCGAGGTGGAGCTGGACCTCGGCGAGGGGCCGAAGACCTACCTGCGCGAGACCAACACGATGCCGCAGTGGGCGGGCTCGTCCTGGTACCACCTGCGCTACATCGACCCCACCGAGGACGAGGTCCTGGTGCGGCCCGAGAACGAGAAGTACTGGCTGGGCGCCCGTGAGGAGGGCGGCGTCGGCGGCGTGGACCTCTATGTCGGCGGCGTGGAGCACGCGGTGCTGCACCTGCTGTACGCGCGGTTCTGGCACAAGGTGCTCTTCGACCGCGGCGACGTGACCAGCCAGGAGCCCTTCCACCGCCTGTTCAACCAGGGCTACATCCAGGCCTACGCCTTTACCGACTCCCGCGGCGTGCACGTGCCGGCCGAGGAGGTCGTCGCGGAGGCCGACGGCACCTTCACCTACCAGGGCGAGCCGGTCACCCAGGAGTACGGGAAGATGGGCAAGTCGCTGAAGAACGCGGTCGCGCCCGACGACATGTACGAGGAGTACGGCGCGGACACCCTGCGCGTGTACGAGATGTCGATGGGACCGCTGGACCTCTCCCGCCCGTGGGAGACCCGCGCCGTGGTCGGCTCGCAGCGCTTCCTGCAGCGCCTGTGGCGCCTCGTGATCGACGAGGAGACCGGGAAGCTGACCGTCTCCGACGAGCCGGCCGACCTGCCCACGAAGCAGGCGGTGCACCGGACGATCGACGGCGTGCGCCGCGACATGGACCGGATGCAGTTCAACACTGCCATCGCGAAGCTCATCGAGCTGGTCAACCACCTCACCAAGCAGCTCACCTCGACCGGCTCCGTGCCGCGCGAGGCCGTGGAGCCGCTGGTGCTGATGGTCTCCCCGCTCGCCCCGCACCTGGCCGAGGAGCTGTGGGTGCGCCTGGGCCGCTCCGGCGGGGTCTCCCGCGTGGCGTACCCGGTCGCGGATCCGGAGCTGCTGAAGGCCGATCAGGTCACCTGCGTCGTCCAGGTCAAGGGCAAGGTCCGTCACCGGATCGAGGTCGACCCCGAGATCTCCGCCGAGGACCTCGAGGCCGCCGTCATGGCCGAGGACCGGGTCAAGGAGCTGCTCGAGGGGCAGACGGTGCGCAAGGTGATCGTCCGCGCCCCGAAGATCGTGAACATCGTGGTCTGAGACCGGGCGGCCGTCGGCCCCGTCGCTCCCTGGAGCGGCGGGGCCCTCGCATGTCCGGCCGTGGTCGTGTCGGGCTCGTATTCGGATTCGGACTCGGACCGAGGGCCTGGGACCGTTCCTCCACATCCGGCCGTCGTCCACATCGAGGCCCGGACCCGGGCGGCACGGACCGAGCGATCCCTAGCCTCGCGCCATGGACACCTTCTGCGGATGCGACACCGAGACCCTGGACGATCTGGCCGAGCGGGTGCGCGAGGGCGCGCTGCGCCTGATCCAGCTGATCGAGCTGCTGCGCGAGGCCGCCGAGTCGGTCGACTGGACCGGTCCCGACGCCGATGCCCACCGTCATCGCACCGCGACGATGGCCGAGCACGGCCTCGCCGCCGGCGCCGACCTGCGCGCGAAGGCGCTGGAGCTGAGACGCCATGCGTGGGAGCAGGAGCGGGCCTCGGAGCTCGACCCCGGAGTCGCGGTGCGGGCCGAGCTTCCCGGGGACAGGGGCGGCAAGGAGATCTTCGAGGAACCCGGCCGCTGGATCGGCGGCCCGATGGCGCCCGCGGACCCGCGCGATCCCGCCCCGGGCCTCCGCGGCCTGCCGACGCCGCCCGGCGGCTGGGGTCCGTGGATCGGGGGGCCGATGGCTCCGGCAGACCCGACTTCCCCGGTGCCATCGCTGCCGACCCCGCCCGGAGGCTGGGGTCCGTGGAGCGGCGGGCCCTTCATGCCGTCCCCTCCGCCGCCTGTGGTGTCGGGGCCGCTGCCCGAGGGTGAGCAGTTCGCGCTGGATCCCGGGATCGTCGCCGAGGCGCGCGGGGACCGCGAGCTCGCCCTCGGCTCCGTCCCGGTCGCCGGTCACATCCAGACCGCGCTCGGGCTGCACGAGGAGCTCGGGCACCTCAACGATCGCCTCGACGAGGCGGCCGACGGCACCGTCTTCGAGCCCCTGGCCCGCGTCGCGCGAGTTCCCCACACCGTGACCGAACCGGTGCTGGGCGAGGGCTCCACCGCCGGCCAGCTGGCGGGAGTCCTCGATCGGAGCTGGGCGAACGTCCTCCAGACCGGTTCCGAGGTGACCGCCGCCGTCGGCGAGGGCGACCTCGCAGCGGCCGCGCGCGCCGGCGAGCGCGGGTTGTACCGCAGCGCGGAGAACTCCGCGGACCTGCTCGCGATCACGCCGATCCCGGCCTATGCGGAGACGGGCGCGGATCTCCTCGGCGAGGGGGCCGACGCGGTCCGCGGGATCAGCCCGGAGGCGGCTGCCGCTCTGGAGAGCGCCGAGGCCACGGTCCGGGAGGACGTCGAGGGCCTCACGGACTTCCGCGAGACCCTCACCGACGGGGAGACCTGGTACGACGCACGACGTCGCTACGCGCCGATGCCCTGGGACCCTCAGGGCTGAGCCGTGCGGCCCAGTCCTGAGGGAGGGGCGGCGGGGTCTGTCCGGCGTGGCCGGCTGCAAGCCCGCTCAGTCGGACGGTCGCTCCTCGTCCGCCTCGTCCGCGGGGTGCTCCAGCTCCTCCGCAATGCCGAGCACGAGCCCGTCGCCGTCGGCCGCAGTGGTCACCGTGACCGTCTGGCCGTCCTGCACCTGACCGCGCAGGATGAGACGAGCGAGGCCGTCCCCGATCTCCTTCTGGACCAGGCGCTTGAGCGGCCGCGCCCCGTACATCGGGTCGAAGCCCTCCTCGGCGAGCCAGCGCGTGGCCGACTCGTCGACCTGCAGCTCGATGCGCCGTTCGGCCAGACGCTCCGCGACCTCCTGGATCTGCAGGGTGACGATGCGGCCGAGCTGCTCGGGGGAGAGCGCGTCGAACAGCACGATGTCGTCGAGCCGGTTGAGGAACTCGGGCTTGAAGGAGGCGCGCACCACCTGCATCACACGGTCGTGCTTCTCCTGCTCGGTCAGCGCCGGATCCTGCAGCGCATGGGCGCCGAGATTCGAGGTGAGGATCAGGATCGTGGAGCGGAAGTCCACGGTCCGGCCCTGTCCGTCGGTGAGCCGGCCGTCGTCGAGCACCTGCAGCAGCACGTCGAACACGTCCGGATGCGCCTTCTCGATCTCGTCCAGCAGCACCACCGAGTAGGGGCGTCGCCGCACCGCCTCGGTGAGCTGGCCGCCCTCGTCGTAGCCGACATAGCCCGGGGGCGCTCCGACCAGCCGTGCGACGGTGTGCTTCTCGGAGTACTCCGACATGTCGATGCGGATCATCGCCCGCTCGTCGTCGAAGAGGAACTCGGCCAGCGCCTTGGCCAGCTCGGTCTTGCCCACGCCCGTCGGGCCCAGGAACAGGAACGAGCCGGTGGGGCGGTTGGGGTCGGAGATCCCGGCCCGGGCCCGTCGCACCGCGTCGGAGACCTCGGAGACCGCACGTTCCTGCCCGATCAGCCGCTTGCCGATCAGCTGCTCCATCTGCAGCAGCTTCTCCGTCTCCCCCTGCATCAGACGCCCGGCGGGGATGCCCGTCCAGGCGGCGACCACCTCGGCGATGTCATCGGGGCCGACATGGTCGGCGACCATCGGCCGCTCGTCCTCGCCCTCTGCGCGGCCCTCCTGCTCCTCGGCCTCGCGCAGCTGCTGCTTGAGCGAGGGGATGTCGCCGTAGAGGATCTTCGAGGCCGCAGTGAGGTCGCCCTCGCGCTGCGCTCGGTCGGCCTGCATCCGCAGCTGCTCGAGCTGCGCCTTGAGATCGCCGACCAGGTTCAGCCCGGCCTTCTCGCGCTCCCAGCGGGCGGAGAGCTCCTGCATCGCCTCGGTGCGGTCGGCGAGCTGGGAGCGGACGGACTCCAGGCGGGCCAGCGAGCCCGGGTCGTCGCTCCCGGCGAGCGCGAGCTCCTCCATCTTCAGCCGGTCCACCTGGCGCCGCAGGATGTCCAGCTCCTCGGGGGAGGAGTCCAGCTCCATGCGCTGGCGCGAGGCGGCCTCGTCCACCAGGTCGATCGCCTTGTCCGGCAGCTGGCGCCCGGCGATGAACCGGTCGGAGAGGGAGGCCGCGGCGACCAGTGCGGAGTCGGTGATGGTGACCTTGTGGTGCGCCTCGTACTTGTCCTTCAGACCGCGCAGGATCGTCACGGTGTCCTCGACGCTCGGCTCCCCCACCAGCACCTGCTGGAATCGGCGCTCGAGCGCGGGGTCCTTCTCGATGTTCTCGCGGTACTCGTCGAGCGTGGTCGCGCCGACCATGCGCAGCTCGCCGCGGGCGAGCATGGGCTTGAGCATGTTTCCGGCGTCCATCGAGCCGTCGCCGGAGCCGCCCGCGCCGACCACGGTGTGCAGCTCGTCGATGAAGGTGATGATCTGGCCGTTGCTGGTGCGGATCTCGTCCAGGACCGCCTTCATCCGCTCCTCGAACTCGCCGCGGTACTTGGAGCCGGCGACCATCGACGAGAGGTCCAGGGAGATCAGGCGCTTGCCGCGCAGGGAGTCGGGGACGTCGCCGGCGACGATGCGCTGGGCGAGACCCTCGACCACGGCGGTCTTGCCCACGCCGGGCTCGCCGATCAGGACGGGGTTGTTCTTCGTACGGCGGCTGAGCACCTGCACGACGCGGCGGATCTCGGCGTCGCGTCCGATCACCGGGTCCAGGCGTCCCTCGCGGGCCTGCTCGGTGAGGTCGATGCCGAACTTCTCGAGGCTCTGGAAGGTGCCCTCGGGGTTCTGGGAGTCCATCTGATTCATGCGGTCATCTCCTGAGGTCAGTGTGCGGACGGCATCGCGGAGAGCTCGTGGGGTGGCGCCGACGCTGCTGAGCAGCCTCGAGGCCGCGTCCTTGCCGAGTGCGATGCCGATCAGCAGATGCTCGGTGGACAGGTAGGTGCGGTGGGCGGCGTCGGCCTCCTGGCGCGCCGCCTCGAGGGCGTCGTAGCCGGTGCCGACGAAGGTGGGCGAGGACTCCGCGCCCTCGCCGGAGACGCGGGGCAGGGAGTCGATCGCCTGCTCCGCGCGGCGGACCACGTCCAGGGGATCGACGCCGACGGCCTCGAGCGCGGCGCGGGCGATCCCGTCGACCTGCCCGGCGAGCGCCCACAGCAGGTGCATCGAGGTGATCTGGGGGTTGCCGAGCTCGACGGCCTTCTCCGCTGCCGCGGTGACGGCCTCCTGCGAGCGAGTGGTGAACTGGAACTCCACGGTGCTCCTTCCGCTGTGCGAGCCCTTCCGGGCGGTGGTCTCGGGATGATCATCCCTGCTCGATGGGGTCAACGTCGACAGGGTTGAGTCTATTCCGCTCAACCTTGTCGATCTCGAGCTGTGCGGGCGACGGGTCCGTCCACAGGCGCTCCGGCCCCCCGGTGCGCGGCGAACCTCCCCTGTAGCATCGTCCCGGAGCCGCGCACCGTCCGTCCAGGGGAACCGACACCGACGGGGTCGTCGGCCCCGCCCGCACCCCCGCACCTCCTCCAGAGACCGAGGCCTCCATGTCCCAGTCCCCGTACCCGCCGCAGGGCGGCCAGTACATGCCCAACGGTCGCCCGCGGCCGGGAGCGACCCACTCCGCGCCCGGGGCCCCGTCCTTCCAGCAGCAGCCGCGGTACATCGACTACGGCAATCCCCGGGCCTACGACACCTCGGTGCGTCCGGCCTCTGGGCTCACCGCCGCGCGCTTCGCCCCTGCACAGATCCAGCGTCCCGACCAGGCTCAGCCGCAGTCGGCCTGGTCCACCCAGACCCGTCGGGTGCAGGAGGTCTCGCAGAACCCCACGCAGCTTCCCGCGGTGAGCATCCTGGTGTGGATCTCGGCGATCGTGCTCGGATTCGCCCTGCTGCTGGTGCTGGGCTACTTCTTCCTCGAGTTCGTGCTCACCGCGAGCTCGAGCCCGGTGTGGTGGCCGGTGACCGCATTCCTCGCCGGGATCTCGCTGCTGGTGATCGCGCTGGTGATGTTCCTGGCCGACAGGTGGGACCCGCAGCCCTTCCCGCTGCTGCTGATCGCGGTGTTCTGGGGCGCGGCGATCGCCGCCTTCGGCAGCTACTGGATCAACACCCTCAACAGCCTGTTGGTCTACACGGTCACCGGCAGTGAGGCGGCCGTGAGCTTCGCAGGCCCGGTGATCAGCGCGCCGCTGGTGGAGGGGACGACCAAGGGCGCGGGCCTGCTCGTGCTGATGCTGCTGGCGCGCCGCTACTTCAACGGGCCGCTGGACGGGCTGATCTACGGCTCCCTGATCGGCGGCGGCTTCGCCTTCACCGAGAACATCATCTACTACACCCGGATCCTCGAGGAAGCCGGCGGCGCCGGCGTGCTCATCCTGTTCATCATGCGCGGCGTGCTGAACATCTTCGGCCACGCCATCTACACCGCCTGCACCGGCGTCATCGTGGGCTTCGTGACCCGCAAGTGGGGCACGATCATGGGCTTCCTGGTGTTCATCCCCGCGCTGATCCCGGGCATGCTGCTGCACGCCGCCTGGAACTTCACCGCGGGCCTCGGCGGCGGGATGGCGATGACGGTCCTGATGTACGGCACCAAGATGGTCGTCTCCTTCATCTTCCTGCTGGTCATCATCGCGCTGATCTGGGACGAGTCCCGGCTGACCCGCGTGCGCCTGGGCGACTACGCGAACCAGGGCTGGCTGACCCATGAGGAGGTCGACATGCTCGCGACCTGGAAGGGGCGCCGCGAGGGCATGCGCTGGGCCGCCCAGATCGGCGCGAAGCCCGTGATGAAGAGGTTCATCCGCGAGAGCGCGGACCTCGCCTCGATCCGTCAGCGCCTCCTGGCCGACGGCGCGAACCCGAAGGTCGTCCAGATCGAGCGGAACCTGCTGCAGCGTCTGACCAGCAACCGCCAGGAGCTGCTCTCCCACGCCCGCTGAGCAGAGCCGACACGAACAGGGCACAGCCCTCGCGCACAGGCCCCGCCCCCCGGTCACCGGGGGGCGGGGCGTGTGCCGTGAAGGACAGGTCAGCGCTCGTCCTCGCTCCAGGGGTGCTGGTCGCGGCCTCGCAGGCGCTCGAACTGGCGCCGCTCGCGCTTCGTGGGCCGTCCGGTCCCCCGCTCGCGGCGGGGCGGCGCCGCGGCGAGCTGCGGGACTGGCTCCGGGCTGTGGTCCTCGTAGGCCTCACGTGCGATGGGGGCGCCGACGCGTTTGGGGAGGATCTTCGTGACGACCACGATCTTCTCCCGGCCCGGGGAGCGCACCCGCAGCTCGTCGCCGACGGAGATCCGCTGGGCGGCCTTGACCGGCTCGCCGTTGCGGCGCACATGGCCGCCGCGGCAGGCGGCCGTCGCGGCCGAGCGCGTGGGCATCAGCCGGGCGCTCCACAGCCACACGTCCAGACGCACCGACGTCGGGCCCGACGACGCCCCGGTCCCGGAGGCCTGACCCGCTCCCCCGTCGCTCATGCGGACTGCAGCGTCCGCACGAGCGGCCACGGATCGTGCGCCTCGAGCTGGGCGGCGAGGGCGAGCAGGAGCGGCTCGTCGCCGGGCCGCGTGGCGCCGAGCTGGACGCCGAAGGGCAGCTCCACGCCGTCCACCGTCTCGCGATGCAGCGGCACCGAGAGCGCGGCGGTGCCGAGCATGTTCCAGGTGCTGGTCCACGGGGTGAAGGCGCACTGGGCGGCGAAGTCCTCGGCGCCGTCGGCGAGCTGGAGCGTCTCCGGGAACGCGGGCGGGGCCGCGAGGGACGGGGTGAGCACCACGTCGAAGGGGGCGAGGTCCTCGAGGGTGCCGCGGGCGAGGGCCTGCACCCCGCTGAACGCGGCGGCGAGGTCGACGCCCGTGTATGCCCTGCCCTGCTCGCGCAGCCAGCGGGTCAGCTCCAGCAGCTGCCCCTCCTGCGCGGGCCCGAGGGGGATGCTCGCCGCGCCGACGGTCCACAGCGGCATGAAAGCGGTCCACTGCTCCGGGGTGAACGGGGCGGGGATCTCCTGCGTGCTGTGCCCGAGCTCCTCCAGCAGGCGCACGGCCCGCTCGAGGCCGGCGAGCGCGGCCGGGTGCACCTCGGTGTCCGCGGCCAGCGGCTCGCGCAGCACGCCGATGCGCAGCCCCTGCGGCGCCGCGCCCCGCTCGAGCTGTGCGAGATAGCTCCCCTCGTGGGCGGGGGCCGGCATGAAGTCGCCGGGGCGGGGCCCGGCGATCAGGTCGAGGCCCGCCGCGAGATCGCGCACCTCACGGGCGAGGACCCCGTCGGTGACCAGCCCCATCCCCTCGCCGCCGTACGGTCCGGGCGAGACGAGGCCGCGGGACGGCTTCAGCCCCACGATCCCGCAGCAGGCGGCGGGGATCCGCACCGAACCGCCGCCGTCGGAGCCGTGGGCGATCGGCACGATGCCGCTGGCGACCGCGGCGGCGGCGCCGCCGCTGGATCCTCCGGCGGTGCGTCGCAGGTCCCAGGGGGTGCGGGCCGGCGCGCCGGTCGCGGGCTCGGTGTAGCAGGGCATCCCGAACTCGGGGGTCGTGGTCTTGCCGACGGTGAGGGTGCCGCCGTCGAGCAGACGCTGCGCGACCCCGTCGGTGCGCGTGGCGATGTTCCCGCGCAGCGCCGCGCTGCCGGCCTCGAAGGGGGCGCCGGCGAGCTGGGTGAGGTCCTTGATCGGCATCGGCACCCCGAGCAGGGGGTGGCTGCGGGAGAGCTCCTCGAGGGCGCCGTCGGTGCGGGCCGCCTCCAGGTGCTCCCCCGCCTCGCGGGCCTGGGCGAGGGTGAGCTCCTCGAGGACGTGGGCGAAGGCCCCGACCTCGGCGCCGACGGTGCGGGCGCCGTCGAGCGCCGCCTCGGCGAGGGAGACGGGATCGATCTCGCCGGAGCGCAGGGCCGCGGCGGTGGAGAGGGCGCCGAGCGGCGCATCCGTCGCGGAGGCGCCCCGAGGCGCTCCCGCTCCCCCGTCGGCCCTCAGGGCCGCGCCTGCCGGGTCGCCGGGCTGCGGGGTCGCGGCGGTCACCGCCTGACCCCGTCCTGGGCGCCCTGCTCGAGTCCGGCCCGCACGTGGTCGAGGATCCCGTCGACGGCCTCGGTGATCTGCTCCCAGGTGAGCTCGAAGTCGCTCTCGTCGCCGTACCAGGGATCGCGGATGCCGGTGTCCTCCACGGGCTCGGGGGCGAAGTCGCGGACCATGCGCAGCGTCTCCGCGGCCCGGTCGGCGCCGAGCACCGAACGGATCGGGTCGACGTGGTCGTGGTCCAGGGCGAGCACGAGATCCGCGCCCTTCAGCTCCTCGGGATCCATCCGTCGGGCCCGGTGGGCGGAGGGGTCGATCCCGTGCTCGCGCAGCAGCGCCCCGGCGCGCGGATCGATCGGGTTGCCGCTCTCCCAGCCGGTGGTGCCGGCGGAGGCGATCTCCACCTCCCCGGCGAGGCCCTCCGCCTCGACGGCCTCGCGCAGCGCGTACTCGGCCAGGGGCGAGCGGCAGATGTTGCCGGTGCAGACGGTGAGGATGCGGTAGGTCAACGTCACTCCTGTCAGGTGGTCGAAGGGGTCGTCCCGGGGTCCTCCAGCAGATCCGCGTACTCGGGATGACGCTCGATGAAGCCGCGGACGAACCAGCAGGTGGGGCGAACCTTCAACCCTCGGGCGCGGGTGTCCTCGAGGGCGAAGCGGACGATCGCCGTCCCGATCCCGCGCCCCGAGCGGTCCGGGGCGACGACGGTCGAGCGCAGGTCGCGCACCTCGTCCTCGTCCTCGAAGGCGAGGACGGCCACGACGGTCTCGCCCTCGAGGGCGGCGAAGCGGTCGCGATCGTCGTCGTGGACCAGGCGCACCGCGCCCCGGTCGGCGGAGGTCTCATCCATGCCGGTCACGGTACACTGCCGCTCATGCCCTCGCCCCTGATCTGGCACATCACCGAGTCGGCCGCCTGGGAGGCGGCGGTCCCGGAGGGCGTCTACACCCGCGCGACCCGCGGCAGGGACCTCGCCGAGGAGGGCTTCCTCCACGCCTCCTGGCCCGAGCAGGTCTCTAAGGTCGCCAAGCGCATCTACCCCGACCGCCCCTCGGACCTCGTGATCCTCGAGATCGACGTGGGCCGGGTCGAGGCGGCCGGCATCGCCGTGGACATCGAGGCCGACGTCGACGGGAAGGGCCGCGGCTACCCTCACATCATGGGGCCGCTCCCGGTCAGCGCGGTGGTGCGCCTGCGGCGCACCAAGTGGATCGGGCGGGAGTTCGTGGTCGTCGCCTGACCCGGCCCGTGCCCGCCCCAGCACCGGCCTCGACGCGCGCCCTGTCCGCGCGGGACCGCCCCGCCCGCCCCGTGCGGGCGTACCATCGGGCATGGCCAGATCACGTCGCTCCGCGAAGTATCTCGACATCCATCCGGAGGATCCGCAGCCCCGCCTGATCGCGCAGGCGGTCGCCGCGCTCGAGGAGGGCGGCCTGATCGCCTATCCGACGGACTCCTGCTACGCGCTGGGCTGCCGTCTCGGGGACGCGGACGGCCTCGAGCGGATCCGTCGCATCCGACAGGTCGGCAAGGACCACCACTTCACGCTCGTCTGCGCGGACTTCGCCCAGCTGGGGCAGTACGTGCTGGTCTCCAACCCGACCTTCCGCCTGGTCAAGAACGCGACCCCGGGGCCGTACACCTTCATCCTCCCCGCGACCCGGGAGGTGCCGCGCAAGATGGCCCATCCCAAGAAGCACACAGTCGGGGTGCGGATCCCCGATCATCGGGTGGCCCATGCGCTGGTCGAGGCGCTCGGCGAGCCGATCCTGTCCTCGACGCTGCTGCTGCCCGGGCAGGAGGACCCGCCCTCGGAGGGCTGGGTGGTGCAGGACCTGCTGGGCGAGCAGGTCGACGTGATCATCGACTCCGGCGAGGTGGGGATCGAGCCGACCACTGTCGTGGACCTCACCGGGTCCGAGCCCGTGATCGCCCGTGAGGGCGCGGGGGACGTCGACCGGATCTGAGCCGCGCGATCCTCGCCCCCTCCGTCCGATCCCGCGGTTCTCAGCCCTGCTGCGCGCTCCGGCGGGTGGAGAGGGCCCCGGAGAACGCGAGGATCCCCAACGCGTAGATCGGCACCAGCCACAGCGCGTAGCGCAGCGTCAGCGCGTCCGCGAGCGCGCCGACGAGCGGCGGGGTGAGGAAGAAGCCGAGCCGCGCGAACCAGCCCACCACCGTGATGCCGACGCCGGAGGGCACGCCCGGGAGGTTGTCGGCCGTGCGGAAGGCCGCCGGGAACAGGGTGGCGATCCCCCAGCCCGCCGCCGCGAAGCCGAGCAGCGCGGTCGCCGGGCTGGGCAGCACCAGGGCGATGCTCATCCCGACCAGGGCGATGAGGGCGCCGACGCGGGCGGTGACGCGGTCGCCGAGCCGGTCCACGATCGCGTCGCCGGTGAAGCGGCCGATCGTCTGGGCGCCCTGGAGGGCGACGAAGGCCATGCCGGCCAGGAACGGGGTCGCCTCGAAGGTGGAGCGCATGAACAGCGCGCCCCAGGTGTTGCCGGCGTCCTCGGTCGACCCCGCGAACACGAGCACCATGCCCAGCGCCGCCACGAGCCCCAGCGAGCGCAGGCTCATCCCCGCGATGCGCCGTCCCGCGGGCGCGACCGGCGGCACCTCGGCGGCGGAGGAGGCGGACGGACCCGCCGGGGAGTCGCTCGACGTCCCACCGGCACCGTCCGTCGCGGCGACCGGCGCGCGCTCGGTCGAGTCGTCGCCCGGCAGCAGGAACCGGTAGGAGCCCAGCACGAGCGCGCCGAAGACGATCAGGCCCGCCACGCCCTGCGCCCACAGCGGCAGTCCGACCTGCGCGGCGGCCGCGCCCAGCAGCCCGCCGAGGACCGCGCCGAGCGACCACCAGCCGTGGTAGCTGTTCATGATGGAGCGCCGGTAGCGGCGCTCGACCCGCATGCCGTGCGCGTTCATGGAGATGTCGGTGAGCGCGTCGGCGGCCTGGGCCAGCAGCAGCGCGGCCGTCAGCCACAGCCAGGAGCCGGAGACGTAGATCGCCAGGTGAGAGGTCGAGGCGAGCAGCTGGAAGGCCACGGAGGTGCGGGCCGAGCCGAAGCGGGACATCAGCCGGGCGGCGAACAGCCCCGCGAGCAGTCCGCCGAGCGGCCCCAGCCCGACCGCGAGGCCGAAGGCGGTGTTGCTCAGCCCGATCGACTCCACCAGCTCGGGATACCGCGGCAGGATCGCGCAGAAGGAGGCGCCGTTGAGGAAGAAGATCAGCGAGACCGCCCGGCGCGCGAGCATCGCGTCACGCGGCACGGCGGGGCGGAGGGCGTCGTCGGCCGACGGTGAGTGAGCGTTCACGATGCACCATTGTCCGTCACGACGGGGGCTGCGTCACGCCGGGCCCTCGCAGGGGCTCTCCCGTGCGGTCGGGCCGGGCAGGAGCGTCCCGGACATGACCGTGCCCGGCCGCCGCGAGGGCTGCCGGGCACGGTGGAGGATGAGGAGCGAGGGCTCAGGTGAGGAAGCGCGGCACCAGGTCGAAGGTGACGAACAGCGCCACCAGGCACATGGCCAGGCCCGCGATGAAGGTCGCGGCGGTGAACATCGCCATCACGTAGAGGCCGGCGACGAACAGGCCGAACAGCACGAGGAACAGCACCACCGACAGGACGACGTTGTTGCCCTTCGAGGTCATGTTCTCGTCCTGGTGCACCCGCGCGCGGCTCGTGTCCGCGACGTGCTCGTTGCTCATGCTGCCTTCTTTCCTGACTCTGCCGGTCCGCGACCGGTGGTGCGGCGTCCACGGCGCCCGTCATCAGGCGCGGGCGACCAGGTCCATCCTAGACCAGTGCGCGGCTGCTCGCCGCCACATCCCGGTGCCGGATCGCGGTGAGCAGGCTCTCGAACACCGCAGCGCCGCTCTCGCCGTCGATCTCGGGATGCCACTGCACCCCGGTCACGCCGGTGCCCGAGGCGGCCTCGACCGCGAGCGGGAGACCGCTCGCGTGCCGCGCGACGATGCGCAGGTCGCCGCGGACCTCGCGCACGCCCTGGTGGTGGAAGGCGGTGACCCGGGCCGAGGTGCCGAGGGCGAGGGCGAGGTCGCTGGCCGCGTCGATCTCGACGTCGACCGCGGTGGGGGCGAGCCCGGTGGTCGGGTGGGCGGGGACGTCCTCGGGCAGGTGGCGGTGCAGCCGGCCGCCCTCGGCGATCGTGATGATCTGCAGGCCGCGGCAGATCCCGAGCACGGGCACGCCGACGCGTCGGGCGGTGCGGTAGAGCGTGGTCTCGAAGGCGTCGCGGGCGGGGTCCGGGGTCATGTCGGTCCCGAGCGCGTCCTCACCCCAGGCCGCGGGGTCGAGGTCGGTGCCGCCGGTGAGGACGAGGCCGTCGAGCTCGGCGAGCTCCTCCTCGGTCCAGGGGTCCTGCGGGGAGAGGATCACGGGCCGGGCGCCGGCCTCGCGCAGTGCGCGGACGTAGTGCTCGTTGACGACGACGGCGTCGTGACCCTCCCAGGCGCCGGACATCATGGTGCGGGTCCCCGCGGTCACGCCGATGAGCGGGCGACGAGTGCGCTGCGCCATGATGTTGTCCTTTCCGCAGTGGAGCCGGGTCACGAGCCGCCGATCGGCGACAGGACTCAGTCCACCCTGCGGCAGCCCCTCCCCGCGAGCTGTGTGGCGGAATGTGACGGCGGCTCAGCGAGCGGGCACTCCGGCGTGCTCCTCGATCGCCCGGCGGTAGTAGCCGCGCAGCTGCTCGCTGAGCACCGGCCAGGTGCGCTTGCGCACGGACTCCAGCGCCGCCGTGCCGATGGCCTCGCGCTTCGCGTCGTCGAAGAGCAGGTCCGCGGCGCGGTCGCGGAGCTCGTCGAGCATCCCCGGAGTGTACAGCCAGCCGGTGCGGCTCGGGGTGACCAGATCCACCGGTCCTCCACGGCGCGGCGCGATGACGGGCAGGCCGGAGGCCATGGCCTCCTGGATCGTCTGCCCGAAGGTCTCGAGCTCGCCGGGGTGGACGAAGAGGTCGGCGCTGGCGAGGTGCGCGGCGAGGTCCGTGCCGGAGCGGAAGCCGGCGAAGCGCGCCCGGGGCATGTCGCGACGCAGGGCGTCCCGCTCGGGGCCGTCGCCGATGATCAGCAGGCGCACCCCGGGCATGTCGTGCAGCACGCGCAGATCGGCGACCTGCTTCTCGGGGGCGAGCCGGCCCACGTAGACCACGAGCTTCTCCTCCGGCGCGGCGTAGCGGGCCCGCAGCTTCGCGCTGCGCAGCGAGGGGGAGAACAGCGAGGTGTCCACGCCGCGCCGCCACAGGTGGACCCGCTCGATGCCGTGCTCGAGCATCTGGTCGCGGGTCGCGGTGGACGGGGCGAGGTTGAGGGTGGCGCGGTTGTGCACGTCGCGCAGCAGCTGCCAGGAGGCGTTCTCGAGGAAGGGCATGCCGTAGCGGGCCGTGTAGCCGGGGATGTCGGTCTGGTACACGGCGACCGTCGGCACCCCGGCCTTCTGCGCCGCGACCACGGCGCGGCCGCCGAGGATCATCGGCGAGGCGAGGTGGATGACGTCGGGCGCGAACTCGTCGATGCGACGGCGCAGGGTGGCGGCGCTGGTGGTGGCGATGCGCACCTCGGTGTAGCCCGGCATGGGCGCCGAGGCGATGCGGCGCACCCGGACCCTGCGTCCGCAGGAGGTGCGCAGGTGCTTGTCGGCCCCGGGCCACTTGGGGGCGATGATCCCGAGATCATCGCCCGAGGCGGCGAAGTGGTCGACGACGCGGAGCACCGAGTTGGTGACCCCGTTCATGTGCGGCAGGAACGATTCGGCGACGACGAGGATCCTCACGCCCCAGATGCTCCGCCGCCCGGGTCTCCGCGGCGCCACGGGGGCGTGACGTGTCGTCGACCAGGCGGTGAACTCTCGCCCCCGCCCGAGGGCCCGGACGCGGGGTCCCGACCGGCTCCGATCAGGACCCCGCGGGGCTCAGCGGCGCGCCGGCCTCACAGCCGGGAGGAGGCGAGGGCCGCGCCCTCCACGAGCGAGGCGAGCTTCGCCCAGGCGATCTGCGGGTGGATGCGCCCGCCGAGTCCGCAGTCGGTCGAGCCGATCACGCGCTCGGGGCCGACGATCCGCGCGAAGCGCTCCAGTCGCTGGGCGACCAGCTCGGGGTGCTCGACGACGTTGGTGGCGTGGGAGACGATGCCGGGGACGATCACCTTGTCCTCCGGCAGCTCGAGGTCCTGCCACACGGTCCACTCGTGCTCGTGGCGCACGTTGGCGGCCTCGAAGGAGTAGTACTTCGCGTCGATCTCGAGCAGCAGCGGCGCGATGTGGCGGAACTCGATGTCGGTGGTGTGCGGGCCGTGCCAGGAGCCCCAGCACAGGTGGAAGCGGGTCTGCTCGGTCGGTACGTTCACCAGCGCCCGGTTGACGGCGTCGACGCGCTTGCGGGTGAACTCGACGTAGTCGGCGACGGAGGGCTCGGGGTTGATCTGGTCCCAGTTCTCGGCGATCGACGGGTCGTCGATCTGCACGGTCAGGCCCGCGGCGGCGATCGCCTCGTACTCGGGGCGCATCACCTCGACCCAGGCGTCGAGGAAGGCGTCCTCGTCGCCGTAGTGGTCGTCGGTGATGCGGGAGCCGGAGCCCGGGGACAGCGCGGCGAGGTAGCCGTTCGCGTAGCCGGCGGAATCGAGCGCGGCGCGGAAGTTCGCCACGTCCTGCGCGACCAGCTCGCGACCGGTGTCGGAGTAGGCGATCGCGGAGGTCGCGGCGGGAAAGGTGGGCTGGGAGCCGACGGTGATGCCCGAGGTCGGGTCCTGGTACGCCTCCGCGAAGAGCGTCCAGTCCCGGCGATCGGGGAAGGTGGTCAGGCGCACGTTCCCGGGGGTGGAGCGCACCGGCTCGGAGGAGAAGTAGTCGCTGCCTGTGATCTCCAGGCCGCTGACCCGGTCGAAGATGTAGGACCACCAGGAGCCGTAGTTCACGGCCGAGCCCATCAGGTGCCCGTACTCGCCGTCGTTGGGGATCGAGATCCCGATCTCGCGCTGCTTCGCGACGACGTCGACGACGGCCTGGCGCAGCACCTCGCGGAACTCGTCGGTGGGGGCGGGGGTCAGCCCGTCCTCGCCGACGGGGCGGGCGGCGTTGGCGGCGATGAGCTCCGGGGTGCGAGGCAGGGAGCCGGCGTGGGTGGTGAGGATCTCGGTCATGGGCCGACCCTATGAGCAGGGGCGCCCGGACGCGAACCGGGCCGTCACAGCAGTTCACGAACACGCCCGCCCGGGCCGCGGGAGCGGTCCGGGCGGGCGAGGGGCGGGATCGGCCGAGGTCAGTCCAGCGGCCAGGTGGGCACCAGGTTGCGGTCGCCCCAGGCCTGGTCGATGCGACGCACCGGCGGCCAGTACTTCGACTGGATCCGCATCTGGGCGCTGTCGTGGACGGAGTCGTCCTCGGGCGCGGTCCAGGAGCCGGGGTAGACGGCGATCTCGCGGGAGTAGGGGTGGGTCCACTCCCCCGTCGCGATCGACGAGGCCGTGTGCGGCGCGTTCACCAGCGGGTTGTCCTCGGCGGGCCAGGTGCCGGCGATCACCTCGTCGGCCTCCTTCGCGATCATCAGCATCGCCTCGACGAAGCGGTCGATCTCGGCGAGGTCCTCGGACTCGGTGGGCTCGACCATGAGCGTCCCCGCGACGGGGAAGGACATGGTCGGGGCGTGGAAGCCGTAGTCGATGAGGCGCTTGGCGACGTCGTCGACGGTGATCCCGGTGCGCTCGGTGAAGGGGCGCAGGTCCACGATGCACTCGTGGGCGACCAGCCCGTTCTCACCGGTGTACAGGATCTCGTAGGACTCGGAGAGGCGGCGGGCCATGTAGTTCGCCGCGAGCACCGCCGAGGCGGTGGCGTGGCGCAGCCCGTCCGGCCCCATCAGGCGGATGTAGGTCCAGGTGATCGGCAGGATCGACGGCGATCCGTAGGGTGCCTGCGAGACGGGCGCGCCGCCGTGGACCTGCTCCCCCGCCCCGGCGACCGGGTGCGACTCGCGCTGGATCTCGGGGTGACCGGGCAGGAACGGCGCCAGGTGCGCCTTCGCCGCGACCGGGCCGACGCCCGGGCCGCCGCCGCCGTGCGGGATGCAGAAGGTCTTGTGGAGGTTCAGGTGGGAGACGTCGCCGCCGAACTCGCCGGGGCGCGCCACCTGCAGCAGCGCGTTGAGGTTCGCGCCGTCGACGTAGACCTGGCCGCCCGCGTCGTGCACCAGCTCGCACACGGTGCGCACCTGCTCCTCGTACACGCCGTGCGTGGAGGGGTAGGTGATCATGATGGCGGCGAGCTCGTCGCCGTGGTCCTTGATCTTCTGCCCCAGGTCCTCGAGGTCGATGTTGCCCTTCGCGTCCGAGGCGACGACCACGACGCGCAGGCCCGCGTTCACGGCGCTGGCGGCGTTGGTGCCGTGGGCGGAGCTCGGCACGAGGCACACGTCGCGGGAGGACTCGCCGCGGGAGGCGTGATACGCGCGGATCGCCAGCAGGCCCGCGAACTCGCCCTGCGAGCCCGCGTTGGGCTGCAGGGAGACCGTGTCGTAGCCGGTCAGGTCCGTCAGCCAGGTCTCGAGCTGGGTGATGAGGTCGAGATAGCCCGTCACGTCCTCGGCCGGGGCGAAGGGGTGGATCCCGTTGAACTCGGCCCAGGTGATGCCGGCCATCTCGGTGGCGGCGTTGAGCTTCATCGTGCACGAGCCCAGCGGGATCATGCCGCGGTCCAGCGCGAAGTCCCGGTCGGAGAGGCGGCGCAGGTAGCGCATCATCGCGGTCTCGGAGCGGAAGGAGGAGAACACCGGGTGGCGCAGGAAGGGGTCCTCGCGCACCAGGCCCTCCCAGCCGGCTCCGGAGCCGACCTCGGCGAGCTCCTGGCCGGGGGTCGGGGCATGCGGGGCGAAGGCCGCGGCGATCGCCTGCAGGTCCGCGGCGGTGATCGTCTCGTCCAGCGACAGGTGGACCACGTCGTCGCCGAGGACGCGGACCAGGAACCCGGCCTCGCGCAGGGAGGCGGCGATGTCGGAGGCGGTGCCGGTGGCCCGCACCTCGAGGGTGTCGAAGAAGGACTCCGCGACCAGCTCGAAGCCGCTGCGGCGCAGGAGGTCGGCGAGGGAGGCGGTGCGGTCGGCGACCGCGCGACCGATCCGGGTCAGCCCCTCCGGGCCGTGGTAGACGGCGTACATCGCGGCCATCACGGCCAGCAGCACCTGCGCGGTGGTGATGGAGCTGGTGGCCTTGTCGCGGCGGATGTGCTGCTCGCGGGTCTGCAGGGAGAGGCGGTAGGCGGGGTTGCCGTCGACGTCGCGGGAGACGCCGACCAGGCGGCCGGGCAGCTGCCGCTCGAGGCCCTTGCGCACGGCGACGAAGCCGGCGTGCGGGCCGCCGAATCCGAGCGGGATGCCGAAGCGCTGCGTGGTGCCGACGGTGACGTCGGCGCCGAGCGAGCCCGGGGAGGCGAGCATGGTCAGGGAGAGCAGGTCCGCGGCGACGATCGCGACGGCCTTGGTGGACCTGACCTCAGCGATGACGTCGCGTGGGTCCCAGATGCGGCCGGAGGCGCCGGGGTACTGGATCAGGGCGCCGAAGTAGTCGCCCTCGGGGGCGCCGCCCGTGCGGAAGTCGACCTCGCGCAGCTCGATGCCGAGCCCGTCGGCGCGGCCCTGCAGCACCGCCTTGGTGGCCGGCAGCGCGTCGGCGTCGACGAGGAAGACGTTCCCGTTGCGCTTGGCGGTGCGGCGGGCGAGCATCAGCGCCTCCGCCGCGGAGGTCGCCTCGTCGAGGGTGGAGGCGCCCGAGACGTCCATCCCGGTGAGGTCGCAGACCATGGTCTGGAAGGTCAGCAGCGCCTCGAGTCGGCCCTGCGAGATCTCGGGCTGGTACGGGGTGTAGGCGGTGTACCAGGCGGGGTTCTCCAGCACATTGCGCTGGATGACGGCGGGGGTGTGGGTCCCGTGGTAGCCGAGGCCGATCAGGGAGCGGTGCACGGTGTTGCGGTCCGCGAGGGCGCGGAGCTCTTCGAGCGCGGCGGGCTCGGTGATCCCGTCGGGGACGGATGTCGCGTCGAGCGCCTCCTCGTCCAGCAGGATCGTGGAGGGCACCGCGGCCCGCAGCATCTCGTCCAGGGACTCGTAGCCCAGGACCTCGAGCATGTGGCGCTGGGCGCCGGGGTCGGTGCCGACGTGGCGGCGGACGAAGGAGTCGTGATCGAGCGCAGGCGTTGCGGTCATGAAGGCGTGTCCCTGGGGTTCTACGTGGAGGTGCGGGGTCGTGGCCTGGGCGCGGGGCGGCCCGGCGCCGGGCCGCCCCTGCATGCTCAGGACTGGGTGAGGGCCTTGTACTCCTCGGCGCTGAGCAGGTCGTCGGGCAGCGCCTCGAAGGTGGCCTTGATCAGCCATCCCTCCTCGAAGGGTGAGGAGTTCACGAGCTCGGGCTCGTCGACGACGGCCTGGTTGGTCTCGGAGACGGTGCCGCTGATCGGCGAGAAGAGATCGGAGACGGACTTGGTCGACTCGATCTCGCCCATCTCGGTGCCGGAGGTGATCTCGGAGCCGACCTCGGGCAGGTCGACGTAGACGACGTCGCCGAGCTGCTCGGCGGCGAAGTCGGTCACGCCGATGACGGCGACGCCGTCGGACTCGACGCGGACCCACTCGTGGTCCTTGCTGTAGAGGAGTTCTGCGGACATTGCTGTGGTCCTTCCTGGGGACGGTCGGGGAACTCGGAGCCGCTCAGCCGCGGCGGTAGAAGGGCGTCTCGACGACGCGGACCGGCAGGTCCTTGCCGCGCACGTCGACCACCAGCTCGGTGCCGACCTCGCGGTGGGAGGAGTCGATGTAGGCCAGCGCGATGGGATGGCCGAGGGTCGGCGAGAGCACGCCGGAGGTGACGGCGCCGATCTCGTTCCCCTCCCCGTCGCGGACGGCGGAGCCGGCGCGGGCGGCCCGGCGGCCCTCGGCCGCGAGGCCCACCAGGACGGGCAGTACCTCGGTCTGCGCCGCCTCGGTGGCTTCCCGGCCGACGAAGTCGCCCTTGGAGGAGAGCGCGACGACGCGGCCCATGCCCGCCTGGGCGGGCAGCAGGTCCCGGCTCAGCTCGTTGCCGTACAGCGGCATGCCGGCCTCGAGGCGGAGGGTGTCGCGGCAGGCGAGGCCGCAGGGCACGATGCGGTCCCCGCCGACGGCGGTGAGGGCCTTCCAGAGCTCCTCGGCGGAGTCGTCGCCGACGTACAGCTCGAAGCCGTCCTCGCCGGTGTAGCCGGTGCGGGCCACGAGCAGGTCGCCGCCGCGGTAGGTGCCCTCGGCGAAGCGGTAGTACTTCATCGAGGTGATGTCCTCGGCGGTGACGCCCTCGACGGCGGAGTCCTCGACGACCAGCAGGTCCAGCAGGATCTGCTCACTGGCGGGGCCCTGCACCGCGATCAGGGAGGTGCGGTCCGAGGCGTCGTCGACCTCGACGTCGAAGCCCGCGACGCGGGCACGGATCTCCTCGGCGTCGACGACGGCATTGGAGGCGTTGGCGACGACGAGGAAGTGGTCCTCGGCGAGCCGGTAGACGATCACGTCGTCGATCACCCCGCCCTGCTCCGTCAGGAGCAGGGTGTACTTCGCCCGGCCGACGGCCACGGCGGAGAGCTTGCCGGCCATGGCGTGGTCGAGGGCCTCGCCCGCCTGCGGCCCGCGCAGGTGGATCTCGCCCATGTGGCTGAGGTCGAAGAGGCCTGCGCTCTCGCGCACCGCCCTGTGCTCGGCGAGGTCCGAGTCGTAGCGGACCGGCATCCGCCATCCCGCGAAATCCGTGAACGTCGCTCCGAGCGACTCGTGGACCGCCTCCAGTGCCGTGCTGCGAAGGTCCTGGTCGACCATGGTGCTCCTACTCGTCCGGGGACTGCGTGAATGTTCGTCACGACCGACTCGCGAGG
Source organism: Brachybacterium atlanticum (assembly GCF_025669985.1). Classification (NCBI taxonomy): domain Bacteria; kingdom Bacillati; phylum Actinomycetota; class Actinomycetes; order Micrococcales; family Dermabacteraceae; genus Brachybacterium; species Brachybacterium atlanticum. The sequence goes on from NZ_JAKJJW010000024.1 coordinate 26,083, forward strand.
CCCGGTGCGGGACCGGGCACCGACGCTCGGCGGCACACCGATGTGCCGCAGAGTCACCATACCGAACCCGGACACGCCTCGCGGTCCTCGTCGCACCCCGTCGCCACGGAGACGCGGACCCCGACGGGCGCGACCGGCCCGGTGCTTGTACCGTGGTGGTCGTGACGAAGGAAGGCACCGCCGAGTGGCCCGTCCGGATCCGCAGTCCCCGACTCGTGATCCGGCCGCCGGGCGACGGCGACCGCACCGCGCTGATCCGGCTGATGACCGACCCGGTCACCCGCGAGTACCTCGGCGGCGCCGTGGACTACGCCTCCCGCCAGGCGCTCGAGCTCTCCCCGCTGGGCATCACGTGGGGGCGCTGGGTGCTCGCCCTGGCCGAGGACGACACGATGATCGGCTCGATCACGCTGGACTACGACCGCGGGGAGCTGGAGCTGTCCTACGCGCTGCTGCCCGAATGGACCGGCCTGGGCTACGCCGCGGAGTCCTGCATCGCGCTGCTGGACTGGGCGCGCCGCGAGCTCGCGGACGAGGTCGTCATCGCGATCAGCCAGACCCGCAACAAGCGCAGCGTCGCCCTGCTGCGCAAGCTCGGGTTCACGGTGCGCAAGGGGCTCGAGGAGTTCGGCACCCAGCAGCTGCTGCTGGAGCGCTCGCTGCGCGAGCCGCTGCCCGCCCAGGAGACGACCCTGCAGACCGCTGAGGACCCGCCGCCCCCGACGCGCCGCTGAGGGCGCCGCGCTCAGCGACGGCGACGCTCAGCCGCGTCGGCGATCAGCCGCGACGGTGCTCAGCCGCGTGCTACGGGGCAGCTCATGCAGCGCGGACCGCCCCGACCGCGCCCCAGCTCGTCGCCCGCGAACTCGAGCACCTCCACCCCCTGGGCGCGGAGGTAGTCGTTGGTCGCCGCGGCCCGCTCGTAGGCGATGACCCTCCCCGGTGCGAGGGCGAGCACGTTGCACCCGTCGTCCCACTGCTCGCGCGCGGCGGCGTAGGCGTCCAGCGGCGGGGTGAGCACCCGCAGGGAGGGGACCCCGAGCCCGCGGGCGAGCACGGCGTCCATCTCGTCGGCCGACCGCGCCCGGGAGACCAGCCGGTCGCCGAGCCGCTCGATCTCGAAGGTCTCCAGCGCCGGCAGGGGCCCGAAGCGGAGCATCGATTCCTCGTCGACGACGGTCGTGACGGTGTCCAGGTGCATCATCGCGCGGCGGTGGGGCAGCGCGATCGCGATCACCCGGTCCACCGCGTCGTCGGCGAGGAGGGCGGCGGCCAGGCGCTCGACGCCGACGGCGCTGGTGCGCTCCGACATCCCGATCGCGACCGTGCGCGGGGACAGCATCATCACGTCGCCGCCCTCGACGCTCGCCGCCCCGGCGCCGTCGCGGCCGAGCAGGCGGCGCGGACCGCCGGGCCCGGCGAAGCGCGGATGGTGGCGGTAGACCATCTCCAGGTGGAGGCTCTCCCGCCGCCGGGCCGAGCGTCGCATGGCGCCGACCGAGACCACGTCGCCGATCCAAGCGGAGGTGTCGCGGGTGAACAGGTGGTTGGGCAGCGGGTCGAGCACGAGGTGCTCCTCCCCCACCCGCTGCAGCGCGATCGAGCGCGGCTCCGCCCCGAGCGACCTCAGCTCGCCGACGGTGATCCCGCCGATCAGCACGTCCACGAGCGCCTCGGCCTCGAGGTCGGCGAGCCCTCCGCGCAGGTCCTGGACGGCGATGTCGCCGAGCACGGCGGGGTCGAGGGCGCGGGCGAGCAGGTGCTCCCGCAGCCCCGCGTCGCGCACGATGTCGACGAGCAGGTCCCGCAGCTGGAGGACCTCGACCCCCTGGTCGCCCAGGAGGCGGGTGAACTCGTCGTGCTGCGCCTCGGCGCGGTCCCGCCACAGCACCTCGTCGAAGAGCAGCTCCTCGCGGGTGTCCGGGGTGAGCCGCTCGAGCTCGCGGCCGGGTCGGTGGACGAGGACGGTGCGCAGCGGCGAGATCTCGTCGTGCACCCCGTGTGCGCCCGCGGCGGGGGCCGCCTCCGGGGTCGGGGCCGTGCCGGTGCTGCTCATGCTGCGCTCTCCTCGCGGGTCGACGTCCTCGTCCTGCCGGACGCTAGCAGAGCACCGGGGCGGGATGATCGATACGCTGGGAGCACCCGTCACCGTCATCCAGGAGGATCCGTGTCCGAGCTGTCCATCCCCACCACCGCCCTCGCCGACGGCACCGTCTTCCCGCTGGTCGGCTTCGGCACCTCCGGCATGAAGGGCACGGGCGGCGCCGACGCGGTCGCGGCGGCGCTGCGCGCCGGCTACCGGCTCGTCGACACCGCCGCCCAGTACGGCAACGAGGCCGCCGTCGGCCAGGGCCTGCGCGACAGCGGCCTGGACCCCGACGAGGCGCTGATCACCACCAAGATCGCCGGCGGCGACCAGGGCCGGGAGGAGGCCCGCGAGGGCCTGCTCGGCTCGCTGCGCCGCCTGGGCCTGCCCCGCGTGGCCCTGACCCTCATCCACTGGCCGAACCCGTCGCGGGGCCTCGCCCTGGACACCTGGCGCACCCTCGTCGAGCTGAAGGAGCAGGGCCTGACCCAGCACATCGGCGTCTCGAACTTCCGCCCCGAGCAGCTGCAGCGGCTGATCGACGAGACCGGCGTCGTGCCCGAGGTGAACCAGATCCAGCTCTCCCCCGCCCTGCAGCGGCGGGAAGCCGTCGCCTTCCATCGCGAGCACGGCATCGTCACCCAGGCCTGGGGCCCGCTCGGCGGCCGCGAGGGCCTCGGCGAGCAGTTCGCGCTGCGCCGCGTCGCCGAGAAGCACGGCGTGAGCACCTCGCAGATCTCGCTGCGCTGGGCCGTGGACCAGGACATCGTCGTGATCCCGAAGTCGCAGGACCCGACCCGTCAGCGCACCAACGCGACGCTCGAGGGGATCTCCCTGGACGACGAGGACCGTGCGCTGCTGGCCTCCCTCGACCTCGGGGAGGACGCCGCCTGGGACTCCCGCGAGCACGAGGAGTGGTGAGCACGGCCGCTCCCTTCGTCCCGGGACCGGAGCACCGTGAGGTCGTCTTCCTCACGGGCTCCGGGCTCAGCGCCCGCACGGGGCTGGGCACCTTCCGCGGCCCGGAGGGCCTGTGGGCGCTCGAGCCGGAGACCGAGCGGGCGATGCACGCCTCGCTGCTGCCGGGCTCGCTGCCGCAGCTGTGGGCCGTGTGGGGGCGGATGGCCTCGATCGCGCTCGCGCACGGCCCCACGCCGGGGCACCGGGCGATCGCCCGCCTCGGTGCGCCGGTGATCACCCAGAACGTCGACGGGCTGCACCAGGCCGCGGGCAGCGAGGTCGTCGCCGAGCTCCACGGCAGCGCCCTGCACGCGGTGTGCCTGGGGCGGCGCTGCGACTGGCGGGCGGTGCTCGCACCGGGCGAGGGGTCCTCCCCCGAGGACCACGGCGTGCCCGGTCACTGCCCGCGCTGCGGGGAGCCGACCCGCCCGGACGTGGTGCTCTTCGACGAGCAGCTGCCCTCCGCGCAGCTCGAGCTCGCCATGCGCCTCGCGCAGCGTGCGGATCTCCTCGTCGTCGTCGGCACCAGCGGGGTCGTCTTCCCCGCGGCGCAGCTCGCGCCGCTGGCCCGGGAGCACGGGGCGACGACGGTGCTGGTGGACATCGCTCCTCCGCACGGCTCCTCGGAGCTGTTCGACCACGTCCTGACCGAGGACGCGCACGAGGTGCTGCCCGCCTGGGAGCGTCGCCTCCACCGCGTCGGCGGGACCTCGTTCCTCGATCCCTTCGGCGCCTGAGCGCAGCGGTCCCGGCGGGCGCGCGCGACCCGCGAGGCCAGGGCCCCGCGGGTCGTCGGCACCGGATCAGATCCAGATCGCCGGGTCGGTGTGCTCCTCGGGATGCGCGGCCTCGGGGCGGATCGTCGCCGGGATGCCGACCGCGGTCGCCCGGGCCGGGACGTCCTTGACGACCACGGCGTTGGCCCCGACCTGGGAGCCCTCGCCGAGGGTGATCGGGCCGAGCACCCGGGCACCGGCCCCGATCACCACGCCGTCGCCGACCGTGGGATGGCGCTTGACCCGCTCCATCGACCGGCCGCCGAGGGTCACGCCGTGGTAGAGCATCACGTCGTCGCCCACCTCGGCGGTCTCGCCGATCACCACGCCCATGCCGTGGTCGATGAAGAAGCGCCGGCCGATCATGGCGCCGGGATGGATCTCGATGCCGGTCACCGAGCGCGAGCCCTGGGCGAGGACGAGGGCGGGCAGCCTCGCCCCCCGCGCCCAGAGCCGATGCGCCACGCGGTGGGTCCAGATCGCGTGCAGCCCCGGGGAGGTCAGCAGGATCGCGAGGTCGTCGGTCGCCGCAGGGTCGCGGCGGTGCGCCGCCGCGAGGTCCTCCCGGACGCTCGCGACGACGCCCATCACCCGGTCCAGGGCGGCCATGGCGTCCTTCCTCAGTCCGCGTACTGCGCGAACAGCGGCGTGGAGAGGTAACGCTCGCCGAAGGAGGGCACGATCACCACGATGGTCTTCCCGGCGAACTCCTCACGGGCGCCGACGCGGGCGGCGGCCTCGATCGCGGCGCCGGAGGAGATGCCCACCAGCAGGCCCTCGCCGCGGGCCACGGAGCGGGCCCGCTCCATCGCAGTCTCGGCGTCGATGTCGAGCACCTCGTCGTAGACCTCGCGGTCCAGGATCGAGGGCACGAAGTTCGCGCCGATGCCCTGGATCTTGTGGGGGCCGGGCTGGCCGCCGTTGAGGATCGCGGACTCCTCGGGCTCGACGGCGAAGACCTTCACCTCGCCCTTGCGCTCCTTGAGCACCTGGCCGATGCCGGAGATGGTGCCGCCGGTGCCGATGCCGGCGACGACCGCGTCGACCTCGCCCTCGGTGTCCGCCCAGATCTCCTCGGCGGTGGTGCGGCGGTGGATGTCGAGGTTCGCGGGGTTGTCGAACTGCTTGACCTGCACGGCGCCGGTCTCCGCCGCGATCTCCTCGGCCTTCTCGACCGCGCCCTTCATGCCCTTGGCGGCCTCGGTGAGGACCAGCTCGGCGCCGTAGGCGCGCAGCAGCATCCGCCGCTCCTTGGACATCGACTCGGGCATGGTGAGGACGACCTTGTAGCCGCGGGAGCCTCCGATCATGGCCAGCGCGATGCCGGTGTTGCCGGAGGTCGCCTCGACGATGGTCCCGCCGGGCTTCAGCTCGCCGGACTTCTCCGCGGCATCGATCATGGCCACGCCGATGCGGTCCTTGACGGAGTTGGCGGGGTTGTAGAACTCGAGCTTGGCCAGGACGGTCGCGCGGACGTCGTCGCCCAGGCGGTTGAGCTTCACCAGCGGGGTGCGACCCACCAGATCGGAGACGTTCTCGTAGACGGGCATGCGGTACCTCCTCGTCGGGCCCCGCACGGTGCAGGGCCAAGGGTTTCTTGCGTCGATCATAACGGGGCGGGGCGTGAAGGGTTCGGGAGTTCGACGGGCGACCCACGGGACGCCGACGGGAGCGGCTGACGGGAGCGGCCGCGGAGACTCCCAGGGTTCTTCCGCAGGTCGACAGGAGGAGGGCCCGACACCGACGGAGGTCGTCCCCCTTCCCGCCGGTCGAGCCGTTACGGTCGCCCCATGTCCACGTCGCGTCCGTCCTCCGCCGCTCTCGGCGCACCCCGCACCCGCCGTCCCTCGAGAAAACTGCTGCTGCTCGCGCTCCTGGCCGTCCTCCTGCCGGCGGCGCTCGCCCCCGCACCCGCACGTGCCGAGCCGCCGGCCTCCGTCGAGGTCACCGACACCACCCGCTCCGTGGACCCGGAGATCCTCGAGCACCGCCTCGCGGAGATCGACTTCCGCACCGAGGTGCGCCTGATCGTGCTCGTCCTGGACGTCACCGAGCACGGCCTGGACCCGGCGGACGACAGGGCGCTGAACGACGCGGTGCTCGACCACGCCCGCAGCTCCGACCCCTCGCTGCTCTCCGCCGACGGCTCGCACTGGGCCGACGGGACGGTGATCCTCGCCCTGGATCCGAACAACCGCTTCCTGGGCTCCTATGCCGGCGAGGACGTGAAGCTCTCGGAGAGCGACTTCGAGGCGGTCCAGGACGCGATGCGCCATCCCGCCCGGGACGCGGACTGGGACGGATCGCTCGAGGCGGGTGCGAAGAAGTACGCCTCACTCCTGCACCGTCCCTGGTGGCGTCATCCCGCCGCGCTCGTCGCCGCAGCGGCCGTCGTGGTCGGAGCCGTCGTCGCGGCGGTCTCGACCCTCGGGCTGCGTCTCGCAGCACGGCGCCGGGTGGATCGTGCCCTGCCTCGACACCGGGACGTCCTGACCAAGCGCGCGATCACCGACGCCGCGGCGCGCACTCTTCCCGAGCACTCCGCCTACGCGCAGGCTGCGGTTCTCGCCCACGAGCGGTTCTCCCAGGACCTCGAGGAGGCGGCCCGGCTCCGCGCCGCCCTCCCAGAGCCTGCGGAGCGCCCCTGGGCGTGGGGCCTGCGCGGCCGCGAGCGGGCGACGGCCGCGGACTTCGAGCGCGTGGTGGAACGGCTCGACGACGCCGACGACGACATCCTCGCCGCCGCCGATCTGCTCCATCGCAGCGGGGAATGGCGAGCAGTCTGGGACCGGGAGCTCGAACCGCTGCGCGACTCCCTCGCCGCCCTCGGGGAGGTCGAGGAGGACCGCGGGGAGATGAGCACCGCCGAGCAGGCATCCGCGGACCGTCTGCTGACGCTCGGCGACGGGATCGCCCGCGAGCTGGATCGGCTCACCGCTCGACTCGAGGACGACGCGATCGATCCCGACTCGGCCCTCGAGGAGCTCGACACCCTCACCCGGGAGCTCTCGGCCGCGGTCGAGGAGCTTGCCGAGCACCGCATCGACGTGCTCGCCGAGGACGATGACGAGCGCGAGGTGCTGCGCGACGCCTTCGAGGACGCGGACGGCGGGGAGTACCGCTCCCTGCGCGCCCGACGTCACGCGCTGGCCCCCGGGACGTCACCGGGCCTCTGGCAGCTCAGCCCCGTGCTGTGGTATTCGAGCTGGCACCAGGAGTCCGGCTCCGCGCTCGAGACGCACCGCTCGCCCTCCTCGGGAGGCGGCGGCGTGACGGGCTACTCCGGCGGCGGGTTCTCCGGGGCGGGCAGCTCGAGCCGTTTCTGAGCCGGCACCGGGCGCGCCCGCCCGGGCGCGGGCCGCGGACGAGGACGGGCCCGTGGCCCGCCTGCGCAGGTCACGGGCCCGTCCCTGGGCAGGAGCGGTCAGTAGACCATCCCCATGAACTCGCGCACGCGCTGGAGGGTCTCGTCGGCCGCGGCGTTCGCGCGCTCGTTGCCGGCGCGCAGCACCTGCATCAGGTAACCGGGATCCTGCTCGAGCTCGGCGCGGCGGGCGCGCAGCGGGGCGAGGTGGGCGTTCAGGGCCTCGGCGGTGAAGATCTTCAGGGTCCCCGCGCCGCGGTCGCCGATCTCCTCGGCGATGTCCTCGGGGGTGCGGCCGGTGGACTGCGCGGCGATCGTGAGCAGGTTCGCGACCTCGGGGCGGTTCTCGGGGTCGTAGGTGATCTGCCGGTCGGCGTCGGTCTTGGCCTTCTTGATCTTCTTGATCGTCTCGGCCTCGTCCATCCGCAGCATGACGGTGTTGCCCAGCGACTTGCTCATCTTGTTCTCGCCGTCAAACCCCAGGATCGTCGGCGACTCGGAGAGCAGCGCATCGGGCTCGGGGAAGTACTCCTCGCCGCCCGCATAGCGCTCGTTGAAGCGCCGGGCGATGACGCGGGTCTGCTCGATGTGGGGCAGCTGGTCCTTGCCGACGGGCACGAGGTTCCCGTGGCAGAAGAGGATGTCCGCGGCCTGGTGCACGGGATAGGTGAGCATGAGCCCGCCCATCGCGGACTTCCCGGCGGCGGCCAGCTCGGCCTTGACGGTGGGGTTCCGCTCCAGCTCCGGCTGGGTGACCAGCGAGAGGAACGGCAGCATGAGCTGGTTCAGGGCGGGCACCGCCGAGTGGGTGAAGATCGTGGCGCGCTCGGGGTCGATGCCGACGGCGAGGTAGTCGGTGAGCAGCTCGCGCACGGAGCCCTGGATGTCGCCGAGGATCTCGCGGTCGGTGATCACCTGGTAGTCGGCGACGATCACCCAGGTCTCCACGCCGGCCTGCTGCAGGCGGACGCGGTTGCGCAGGGAGCCGAAGTAGTGGCCGATGTGCAGGGCGCCGGTGGGCCGGTCACCGGTGAGCATGCGCAGGCCGCTGGGGTCGCTCTCGATCTTCTGCCAGATCGCGTCGCTGCGCCGCTGGGCGGCGTCGTAGCTGGAGGGGGCGATTTCGGGGGTCGCATCGGCGACGGTATCGGTCATGCCCACCATGCTATCGGCGCCGGCGCGCCCCTCCGACGCGACCGACGACGGCCGGATCGTCGGGTGCCTCACCAGGCCAGGGAGAGCACCAGCACGGCGGTGGAGTGGAGCAGCATCCCCAGACAGTTCACCCAGAAGGCGGGACCGAGGAAGCGCGCCCGCAGGTGGGAGGCGGCGGCTGCGAGGAAGTGGACGACCCGGACAGGACGGCAGCACAGCCCGGAAGTCAGCGGTGAGCCGATTAGGGAGCTCGGAGAACAGGGTGGAGGGATAGCGACCCGTCATGAGGATCGCGACAAAGGGGCCGCGACAGCTCGGGGTGCGCGAACAGGCTCCCAGGAAGGGATCGACCAGCTCGAGCATGGCGTCCACGACGTCCAGCGCACCATACCCGGTGGTCTCCGGCTCGTACCCCTCGACCTCCGGGACGGCAGCATCGTGCGGCGATCACCCGCCGACTCGTCCCTGCGCGCTGTGCGTGCCGTCTTCCAGGCATCGGACCTCCCCGACCGTGGTGAACATGTTCAGTGAGCACGTCCACCGAGGTAAGTGCGACCCGAAATGATCGCACATCCGGACGGAGGAGCCGGTTTTCCTCGGCTCCCTTCCAGGGATGGAAGTCAGGTGATGAATACCGTGCCGTGCGGCGTTGCCGGGGTCGCTCGCGGCGTCCGACCGGGCGAGGAAGCCCCCGGTCCGCGGCCCCGGGTCAGGCTTCGGGGGCGGAGCCGGTGGAGCCGCGGACGACGAGCTGCGGCCGCACCACCACCAAGGTGCGGGAGGGGCGACGGGACTCCTCGCCGCCACTGAGCGCGGCGCGCACGGCCGCGCGAGCCAGGGCGGGCACGGCCTGGCGCATGGTGGTCAGCGGCGGGTTCGTCAGGGCCGACCAGAACACGTCGTCGTAGCCGACCACGGAGACGTCCCCCGGGATCGTCAGGCCCATCGCGCGCACGGCCTCCAGGGCGCCGGCGGCCATCACGTCGGACCCGCACATGATCGCGGTGGCGCCGCGGGCGACCAGGTCGCGGGCGGCTTCGTAGCCCCCGGCGTAGGAGAAGTCGGTGTAGGAGACGGGGCGCTCCTCGCGGTCGCTGTCGGCGGAGGCCTCCTCGAAGACCCGCACCTTCTCGCGCACCGGCCAGGTGCGCTCGTCCCCCACCGCGAGGCCGACGCGGCGGTGACCGAGGTCCTCGAGGTGCTGCAGGGTGGCGCGCACGGCGTGCTCGTCGTCGGTGGACAGGTAGGCGGCGTCCAGGTCCGGGCGCACGCCGTTGACCAGCACCAGGGGCCTCCCGGTATCGGTCACCTCGCGGTAGTGGTCGATGGGGCCACCTTCCTGGGCGTGGTGCCCGGAGACGACGATGATGCCGTCCACCCCGACCGACAGGAAACGCTGCAAGATCTCTCGCTCGCGTTCAGCGGTCCGGGCACGCATGGCCACCAGGCAGTCGGCCCCGCGCGCGAAGAGCTCGGCCTCGATGCGCTCGGCCCAGGAGGTGAAGACCTGGTTGTCGAGGTCGGGCACCAGCACCCCGACCAGCGGCCCGGTGCGGGTGGCGGCGGTGCCGACCTCCCGCCCCAGCCGGCGGGCCGTCTCGATCACGGAACGCCTGGTGGCCTCGTTGACCCCGGATCGCCCGTTGAGCACCCGGGAGACAGTGGCCTCGCTCACACCGGCGGCCTTGGCGATATCGATGAGTCGCGCCATCACACTCATCCCCCCTTGTCACGAGCGCCAACGCACCGTGTCCGAATCGTGTCCTGCAAGTTCTTGCTGATTCTTGCACAGGACGGCGGCAGGATCTATATTTTCTCCCAATCCGCACGGCCACCGACGGCCAGGTGCACCACGATTCGAAGGAGAAGACGTGCAGATCCGTCGCAAGAACTTCCTCGCCCTGAGCGGCATCGCCGCCACCACCGGTGTCCTCGCCGCCTGCGGCGGCAGCAGCGACTCCGGTTCCGACAGCTCCTCCGGCAGCTCGGACGCGGGCGGCTCCTCCGAGGGCGCGGCGCCCGAGCGCGCCGATGCCGACCTCGTGATCTGGACCGACGAGGTCAAGGCCGGCGCCCTCGAGGGCCCGGCGCAGGACTGGGCCGAGGCCAACAACCTCACCGTCGCGGTGCAGATCGTCGCCGACGATCTGCAGGGCAACTTCATCACCGCCAACCAGGCCGGCAACGGCCCCGACATGATCGTGGCCGCCCACGACTGGATCGGGAACCTGGTGCAGAACAGTGCCATCTCCCCGGTGCAGCTGCCCTCCGGCGCCTCCGACGCGATCGCCCCGGTCGGCCTCGAGGCCGTGACCTACGACGGCCAGACCTACGGCGCCCCCTACGCCGTGGAGACCCTGGTGCTCTACGCGAACAACGAGCTCACCGACGTGCCCGAGCCTTCCACCGTGGAGGAGCTGGTCGAGGCCGGCGAGGCCGGCGGCGCCGAGAACGTGCTGTCCCTGCCGGTCGGCGAGGAGGGCGACGCCTACCACATGCAGCCCTTCTACACCTCCGGCGGCGGCTACCTCTTCGGCGAGGACTCCGAGGGCAACCTCGACCCCTCCGACGTGGGCGTGGGCCAGGAGGGCTCGATCTCCGCGGCCGAGAAGATCATCGAGCTCGGCGAGCAGGGCGTGCTGAAGACCTCCATCAGCAACGACAACGCGATCTCGCTGTTCACCGACGGCAACGCCGCCTACCTGATCTCGGGCCCCTGGGCGCTGGCCGACATCCGCACCGCGGAGGTCGACTTCACCATGAGCCAGGTCCCCGGCTTCGAGGGCATGGACCCGGCGGTCCCCTTCGCCGGCGTCAACGCCTTCTTCGTCGCCTCCAGCGGCGCCAACCAGGGCTTCGCCCAGCAGTTCGCCACCGACGTGGTCTCCTCCCCCGACATCGCCGAGGCGATGTTCGCCGGCAACGAGCTGCCCCCGGTGAACCTCGAGCTGCAGGAGAAGCTCTCGGCCGACTACCCCGAGATCGTGAAGATCGCCGAGTACGCCGGGGACGCCTCCCCGATGCCCGCCATCCCCGAGATGGCCGCCATCTGGGAACCGCTCGGTCAGGCCGAGGCCAACCTGGTCGGCGGCGCGGACGCCGAGTCGACCATGACCTCCGCCGGCGAGCAGATCTCCAGCCAGATCGGCTGACCCTCTCCGCCATGGAGCGGGCAGCACGCCCGCTCCCCCGGCTCCCCCGGACGGGGTGCGACATCACGGCGTCGCACCCCGTCCGACCGACCTGCCCGGTCACACCCGCCACCCCGTGAAAGGCACCGTCGCCATGTCCAGCCCCCTGCCGCCCGTGCACCGCGAGCGCAGCACCTCGATCCCCGCGGTCCTGGTGCGCATCATCGTCCTCGGCGCCGTCCTCGCCGTCACCGCCTTCACCGTGCCGCTGATGATCCAGCAGCAGCAGTGGCTGTGGCTGGCCGTGATGGTCCTGGCCGCGATCGCGATCTTCGTCATCTACTCCACGAAGCGCTTCATCCCCGGGAAGTACCTCTTCCCCGGCACCTTCTTCCTCGCGGTCTTCCTGATCACCCCGATCATCCTCACGGTGGGCTACTCCTTCACCAACTACGGCGACGGCACCCGCGGCACCAAGGAGCAGGCGGTCAACTCGATCATCGCCAATTCGGTGGTCCAGACCGACGACTCCACCTGGTACAACATGTCGGTCGCCACCCAGGGCGACCCCGTCGAGGGCCCCTTCACCCTGTTCCTGGTGGACCCCGCCACCGGCGTCGTCTACTCCGGCGACGAGGAGACCGAGCTGGCCCAGGTGCCCGCCGCCGACGTCACCGTCGAGAACAACTACGTCACCGAGGCCTCCGGCTACACGATCCTCGAGGCGCGCGAGGTCAACGACGCCTACAACGCGCTGCAGGAGGTCGCCGTCCCCGTCGACGAGAACTCCGCGGTGCGGGTGCAGGGCGCCAATCAGGCCTACGTGGGCACCACCCTGCTGACCTACGACGAGGCCGCCGACACCATCACCGACACCCAGACGGGCGCGGTCTACGCGGTCGGCACCGTGGGCGACTCCGAGTACTTCGTGAACGAGAACGGCGAGCGCGCCTTCAGCCAGTCCTGGCTGCAGAACGTGGGCTGGTCCAACTACCAGCGCCTGTTCACCGACTCCAACATCGCCCGCCAGTTCCTCGCCGCCTTCGTCTGGACCCTGGTCTTCGCCCTCGGCTCGGTGGCGCTGACCTTCGTGGTCGGCTTCGCCCTGGCGCTGATCCTCAACGACGAGCGGCTGAAGGGCCGCCGCCTGTACCGCTCGATCCTACTGATGCCCTACGCAGTGCCGGGCTTCATCGCCCTGCTGGTGTGGTCGAACTTCTACAACCAGGATTTCGGCCTGATCAACACCACCCTCGGCATCAACGTGAACTGGCTGGGCGATCCGACGATGGCCAAGGTCGCGGTCCTGCTGACGAACCTGTGGATGGGCTTCCCCTACATGTTCATCGTCTCCACCGGCGCCCTGCAGGCGATCCCCGGTGACGTGATGGAGGCGGCCCGCATCGACGGCGCCAGCCGCTTCCAGACCACGGTGAAGGTGGTGACCCCGCTGCTGCTGGTGGCCGTGGCCCCGCTGCTGGTGGCGTCCTTCGCCTTCAACTTCAACAACTTCAACGCGATCGAGCTGCTCACCGAGGGCGGTCCGTTCCTGCCGGGCGAGTACACCCGCGGCGGCACCGACATCCTGATCTCGATGATCTACCGCATCGCCTTCGGCGGCTCGGGGGCCGACTTCGGCTTCGCCTCCGCCGTCTCCGTCGCCCTGTTCGCGCTGACCGGCGTGCTCGCGGCGATCCAGTTCCGGTTCACCAGCGTCCTCGAAGACGTCAACTGAGAGGCGGCCCGATCATGAGCACGCAGACTTCGCAGCAGACCTCCGTCACCGCGCAGCGGCGGATGCCCTTCGGCCGCTGGATGGCCGAGGTCGGGTGGCGCCACGTCGTCGGCATCCTCGCCGTCGCCTTCGCGGTGTTCCCCATCCTGTTCATCATCTCCGCCTCGGTGAACCCGCTGGGCACCGTCTCCAGCTCCGGCCTGATCCCCAAGGCCTTCTCCCTGGTGCACTACGAGTCCCTGATCGCGGGCGATCGCGGGCCCTTCCTGCGCTGGTACGTGAACACGATCATCGTGTGCGGCACCGTCGCCCTGGTGCAGGTGTTCCTCTCCACCCTGGCCGCCTACGCCTTCAGCCGCCTGCGATTCGCCGGTCGCCGCATCGGCCTGCTCTCGCTGCTGCTGGTGATGATGTTCCCGGCGTTCCTGGCGATGATCGCGGTCTACTCGATGGTCTCCGGGCTGGGCAAGGCGATCCCCTTCCTGGGTCTGGACTCGCTGCCGGGCTACATCATCGTGCTGCTGGGCGGCTCGCTCGGCCAGGTGTGGCTGATCAAGGGCTTCTTCGACACCGTGCCCAAGGAGCTGGACGAGGCCGCCATCATCGACGGCTGCTCCCACTGGCAGGTGTTCACCAAGATCCTGCTGCCCACCCTCACCCCGATCCTGGCCACCACCATCCTGCTGGCCCTGGTGGGTGTGCTCTCCGAGTTCCTGCTGGGCTCGATCTTCCTGACCAGCAACGACACCAAGACCCTGGCCGTGGGCCTGTACGGGATGCTCGAGGGCGACCGCTCCAACAACCTGGGCGTCTTCGCCGCCGGCTCGGTGATGATCATGGTGCCGGTGATCATCCTGTACCAGTTCCTGCAGCGCTACATCGTCGGCGGCTCCACCGCCGGCGCCGTGAAGGGCTGAACGGACCCTCCCGATGAGCGATCTCCCCTCCCCCGCCCCGCAGCCGGTCGATCCCGCGATCGAGCCCAGCGGCGTGCCCCTGACCGAGCAGCCCCACCACGACTCCGGCCCGTCCTTCGTGCCGGGTCCGCGGGCGGGCCTCGGCCAGGAGGCCACGCTGCGGGTCTGGGTGCCCGCCGCCTATCCGGCCCGCACCCTGGCCCTGCGGTCCGTGGTGGACGGGGAGATCCTCACCGGGGACCTCACCCCGCGTTCCGCGTCCGACGGCACCGGCACCTGGTGGGAAGCGACCCTGACCGTCGCGAACCCGGTCGTGCCCTACCGCGTCGCCGTGCTCGCCGAGCCCGGTGCCCGCACCGCCTCCGGCGCCCCGGTCCCCACCTACGCCTGGCTCACCGCCGCCGGCCTGGTGCCCTGGGACGTCTCCGACGCCACCGACTTCCGCCTGGTCGCGCACGAGCCGGCCCCGGACTGGGTGGACGACGCGATCGTCTACCAGGTCTTCCCCGACCGCTTCGCCCGCAGCTCCCGCATCCCCGAGGACGCCGAGGGCCGCCCCGTCCCGGAGGACCTGCCCGCCTGGGCGGTGCCGATGCGCTGGGACGAGGAGCCCGCCGTGCGCGGCGACCTCACCGGCGCCCAGTACTACGGCGGCGACCTCGACGGGATCATCGAGCGCCTGGACCACATCGCCTCCCTCGGCGCTGACACCGTCTACCTCACCCCGATCTTCCCCGCCGGCTCCGTGCACCGCTACGACGCCTCCACCTTCGAGGCGGTCGATCCGCTGCTCGGCGGCGAGGAGGCCCTGGTGCGGCTCTCGAAGGCGCTGCACGCGCGCGGTATGCGCCTGGTGCTGGACCTGACCACCAACCACACCGGGGACACCCACGAGTGGTTCCGCGCCGCCCAGGCCGATGCCGGGAGCGAAGAGGCCGGGTACTACCTGTTCACCGAGCACCCGGACCGCTACGTGAGCTGGCTGGACGTGCCGAGCCTGCCCAAGCTCGACCAGCGCAGCGCCGCCCTGCGCGCCCGCCTCACGCGCGGCGAGGGCTCCGTGACCGCGCGATTCCTCGACGAGCCCGTGCTCGCCGACGGCTGGCGCATCGACGTGGCCAACATGACCGGCCGCCACGGTGCGGTGGACCTCACCCGCGAGGTGGCCCGCGAGATGCGTGGCACCCTGCGCCGGGTCCGCGCCCGCACCGGCCGGGACACCTGGCTGGTCGCCGAGCACGGCCACGACGCCACCGGGGACCTGGACGGCGACGGCTGGCACGGCACCATGAACTACACCGGCTTCACCCGGCCCCTGTGGGCCTGGCTGGCCGAGCCCGGCAGCGCCCTGAACTGGCTGGGACTGCCCATGACGACGCCGCGGCTGCCCGGCGGTGCCGTCTCCCGCAGCCTGCGCGACTACAACGCGCAGATGCCCTGGCCCTCCCGCCTCCACTCCCAGAACCAGCTCTCCAGCCACGACACGCCCCGCACCCGCACCGTGGTCGGCGAGCGCGGCCGCCAGCTCACCTCCGTCGCCGCCCTGGCGGCCCTTCCCGGGGTGCCCACCGTCTTCGCCGGGGACGAGCTCGGCGCCGAGGGCCTCACCGGGGAGCACGCCCGCACCCCGATGCCCTGGGCCGCCATCGACGCCCTCTCCGAGCAGGCGGGTGATCCCGGGGACGCAGATCTTCCGGTCGATGCCGAGGTGCTGGAGGCCACCCGCACCCTGCTGGGCCTGCGCCGCGAGCGCCCGGCCCTGCGCCGCGGCGGCCTGCGCTGGCTGCACACCGGGGACGACGCCCTTGTGCTCGTGCGCACCCACCCGGACGGCGACATCATCGTGCACCTGGCCCGGGACGCCCACGATCCCGTCACCTTGGACCTGCGGTCCCTGCCCGGCGTGACCGGTGCCCATCCCCTGGCGGCCGTCGGCGGCGCCACCGCCGCCGCGGACGGACCGCTGCTGCACCTGCAGGCCACCGCGGCCGGCGCCACCGTGCTGGCTGCTGAGCCGACCACGGAACCGGCCACGGAACCGACCTCTGTCTGAGACTCCACGAATCCTCCGGGCCGGCACTCCCCGTCGGCCCGGCGCCCCGCACCGCCCCCATCGGAAGGACACCATGACCATCACCCCCTCGCCTGCCCGCGCGACCGCGCAGCCGGAGGCCGGCGCCCCCGAATGGTGGCGCGACGCCGTGGTCTACCAGGTGTATCCCCGCTCCTTCGCCGATGCGGACGGCGACGGCATGGGCGACCTGCCCGGCGTCACCTCCCGCCTGCCCTACCTGCGCGAGCTCGGCGTGGACGCCCTCTGGCTCTCGCCCTTCTACACCTCCCCGCAGCGCGACGGCGGCTACGACGTGGCCGACTACTGCGACGTGGACCCGCGCTTCGGCTCGCTCGCCGATGCCGACGAGCTCATCGCCTCCGCCCATGCGATGGGCCTGAAGGTGATCGTGGACATCGTCCCCAACCACTCCTCGAGCGAGCACGAGCTGTTCCAGCAGGCGCTGGCGGCCGGGCCCGGCTCCCCCGAGCGGGACATGTACGTGTTCGCCGATGGCCGGGGTGAGCACGGCGAGCTGCCGCCGAACAACTGGACCTCGATCTTCCACGGCGAGGCCTGGACCCGCGTCACCGAGGCGGACGGCACGCCCGGGCAGTGGTACCTGCACATCTTCGACACCTCCCAGCCGGACTGGAACTGGCAGAACCCGCGCGTGCACGCCCTGTTCCGGGATGTGCTGCGGTTCTGGCTGGATCGCGGGGCCGACGGGTTCCGCGTGGACGTCGCCCACGGGATGGTCAAGCCCGAGGGGCTGCCGGACGCCGCCGTCAACGCCGAGGGGCTGCTGGACATCCCCGAGGGCGAGGTGCCGATCTACTTCGACAACGACGGGGTGCTGGAGATCTACCGCGAGTGGCGGCCGATCCTGGACTCCTATGAGGGCGAGCGGATGATGGTGCTGGAGGCCTGGATCCCCGAGCACCGGCTGCCGCTGTACATCGGCCCCGAGGAGGCGCACCAGTCCTTCAACTTCGGGTTCCTCCAGGCCACCTGGGGCGTGGAGACGATGCGGGCGGCGATCGAGAAGCCGCTGGCCCTGGCCGATGCCGTGGGCGCGCCCACCACCTGGGTGCTGTCCAACCACGACGTGATCCGGCACGCCACCCGCTACGGCTTCCCGCCCGGCTACCGCTTCGGCGAGGGGCTGGGGCGCGAGGAGACGCCGGACACGGCGCTGGGCCTGGCCCGCGCCCGCGCGGCGACGCTGCTGATGCTGTCCCTGCCGGGCGCCGCCTACCTGTACCAGGGCGAGGAGCTGGGCCTGCCGGAGGTCGCGGAGATCCCCGACGCGCTGCGCGAGGACCCCGCCCATCTTCGGGCCGGCGTGCCCGGCCGCGACGGCTGCCGCGTGCCGCTGCCCTGGCGGGCGGACGCCCCGGCGTACGGCTTCTCCCCCACCGGCGAGAGCTGGCTGCCGCAGCCGGAGGAGTTCGGGGGGCTGGCGGCGGATGCGCAGGAGGGCGTGCCCGGGTCGACGCTGGAGATGTACCGCGCCGCGATCACGCTGCGCAGGGAGCACGGGCTGGGCCGCTCGGACGCCCCGGTGGAGTTCCTCGAGGACCTGCCCGAGGGCCTGCTGGGCCTGGTGCGCGGCGAGGTGGTGGTGCTGGTGAACACCTCGGAGCAGGAGCTGCCCCTGCCCGCCGGACCGGACGGCCTCGACCTCGCGGACGCGGAGGTGCTGGTCGGCTCCGCCGAGCCCGTGCCCGGCCGGCTCCCGGCCGACGCCGCCGTGTGGCTGCGTCGGCGCTGAGCCGCCGCTGCGCCGGGGAGGAGCAGCACTGACGCCGCCGGCGGATCGCCGGTGAGTCGCGGTGCTCACGTCCGGCCGCGCAGGGCCCGTCCCTGCGCGGCGGGAGCCCGCCTCCCCGCTAGGATCGCTCTCATGCGCTCGCCCTCCGCCCCGGTCGATCCCGGGTTCGACGTCGTCGTCCTCGGCGCCGGCCTGAACTCCCTGAACCTCACCATCGCCTTCCACGCCCAGTACGGGATGCGCTGCACCACCGTGGTGCGCACCCCGGTGGCGATGAACGAGCGCACGGTCACGACGGACCTCGTCACCCTCGGCGCCGACGCGAGCGACGAGGACCTGCGCGATGCGCTGATCGACCTGGCCGCCCAGCGCCCCGCCGGCCGGCCGGCGCTGCTGCTGACCAACGCGGACTCCCTCATCGAGCTGATCGATCGCTTCCGCGCCGATCTGGAGCCGCACTACCTGCTCGCGCAGGTCGACGCCCAGCTGCTGTCGCGCCTGGCGGACAAGGCCGAGTTCGCGGAGATCTGCGAGGAGCTCGGCATCGACACGGTCCCCACCGTCATCGTCGACTTCTCCCGGGCCGGGGAGCCGGACTGGAACGGGCACGAGGAGCTGCCATGGTCCTATCCCGTGGTCGGCAAGGCCGCGAACACCGCCGAGTACCACCACGTCGACTTCCCCGGGAAGAAGAAGGTGTTCTTCCTCGAGTCCGCGGAGGAGCAGCAGGCCCTCGTGCGATCCCTGCACGAGGCCGGCTTCACCGGGCGCTTCCTGTTCCAGGAGCTGATCGAGGGGGACGACACCGCGCAGCGCTCGATCACCGCCTACCGCTCCAGCCGCGGGAGGGTGACGCTGCTGTGCGCGGCGCAGGTGCTGCTGGGCGAGCACACCCCCGAGGCGCTCGGCCGGCCCGCCGCAATGGTCACCGGCGACTTCCCGAGCCTCACCGCCGCCGCGGAGCGCTTCCTGGACCATGTGGACTACGTGGGCTTCGCGAACTTCGACGTGAAGGTCGACCCGCGCACCGGCCGGGAGTGCTTCTTCGAGATCAACCCCCGCATCGGCCGGAACAACTACTACGTCACCGCCGCGGGCGAGCCGGTGGCGCGGCACGTGGTAGAGGACCGGGTGCACGGCCGGGACATCGCGCAGGTGCGCGTCACCCGGCCGATCCTCTACACGATCCTGCCGCTGCGGCTCGTGCTCTCCTATGTGCGCGATCCCGCCCTGCGCGAGCACGTCCGAGGTGTGGCGCGGCGCGGGCTGCGCAACCCCTTCCGGTACCGTCCTGAGGGCCTGTGGATGCGCGCCTACTCGGTCGTCTCCGGCCTGAACTTCGTGCGCAAGTACCGCGCCGTGTACCCGCGCCCCACCGACACCGGCTTCTGAGCGTCCGGGCCCGGCACGTCCCGCCGCTCCCCGATCCCACCGCTTCACCCCTCCCGCACCGCGCACGACCGACAAGGACCCCTCTGATGCCCGACACCCCGCCCCGCCCCTGCACCGCCGTGTCGACCCCGGAGGTGGACCTGGTGCTGCTCGGCGGCGACATCGGCATCTACGCCCTGGCCCGCGCCTTCCACGAGAAGTACGGGATCACCTCGACGGTCGTGACCCGGAAGGTCGCCGGCCCCGTCGCGGACTCCTCGATCCTGACGACCGTGGAGCTGGGCATGGCCGCCTCCGAGGAGGACATGGTCGCGGCGCTGCTGCAGGTGGGCCGCGACAAGGCCGCCCGCCCCGGCGGTACCCGCCCGGTGCTGCTGGCGAACGCGGACTTCCTGGTCGCGCTGCTGGCCGCGCACCGGGACGAGCTCGGCGAGCTCTTCCACCTGCCGCTGCTGGACGACGACGTGCTCGAGGCCGTCGCGGACAAGGCGACCTTCTCCCAGATGTGCTCCGAGATCGGCGTGGCCACCCCGCGCACCGTCGTGCTCGACTTCGAGGGCGGCACGGCGCCGGAGGTGCCGGAGCTGGACCTCGGCTGGCCCGTGGTCGCCAAGGCCTCCCGCTCCTCCGCGTACAACGCCGTCTCCTTCCCCGGCAAGCGGAAGGTCTTCGAGATCGAGGACCGCGCCCAGCTGCTCGACCTCGTCGGCCGTCTCACGGAGGCCGGCTATCAGGACCGCTTCGTGGTCCAGGAGATGATCCCCGGCGACGACACCTCGATGCTGTCGGTGACCGCCTATGTCGACACCCAGGGCCGGGTCACCCTGCTCGGCGGGGCGCAGGTGCTCCTCGAGGAGCACACCCCCGGCGCACTGGGGAACCCGGCGGCGATGTTCACGACCGACCTGCCGGAGGTGTTCGAGCAGTCGGTGCGCTTCCTGCACCACGCCGGGTACCGCGGCTACGCCAACTTCGACGTGAAGATCGATCCCCGCGACGGGGTCGGGAAGTTCTTCGAGGTCAACCCCCGCATCGGCCGGAACAACTACTACATGACCGCGGCCGGGGCGAACGTCGCGCTGCCCGTGGTGGCGGACCTCGTCGAGCAGCGCGAGATGGAGCGGCTGGTGCCGCGCGAGGAGATCCTCTACTCGATCGTGCCGTGGCCGCTGCTGCGCCGCTACATCATCGACCCGGACCTGCGCACCCGGGTGCGGGAGATCGGGAAGCGCCGCACCGTGCACCCGCTCGCCTACGGGGTCGAGGGAGCGAAGCGCCGCTTCTACGTGCTCGCCGCGAAGATGAACCAGGTCAAGAAGTTCCTCCAGCACTACCCGCGCCCCTCGGCCGACGGCTTCTGAGGGGCGGGAGACCGGCGCGGTCCGGTCGACTTCTCCGCGCGCCCTGCCTAGGCTGACCGGCATGAGCGAGAACGTCACCGAATCCGACGAGACCTTCAGCCTGCACTCCTCCGCCACGCCGGACGGGACGGAGGTCGCCCCGCCGCAGCTCGTCGAGGCCCTCGGCGGGCAGAACCTCTCCCCCGATCTCGCATGGAGCGATGCTCCCGAGGGGACGCGGTCCTTCGCGGTCACCTGCTATGACCCGGACGCCCCGACGGGCTCCGGGTTCTGGCACTGGGTCGCCTGGGACATCCCTGCCACTGCCGCGTCGCTGCCGCAGGGCGTGGCCCGCGAGGACGCCGGCTCGCCGATCCGCCAGGCCGTGAACGACTTCGGGAACGTCGGCTACGACGGGCCGGAGCCGCCCGCCGGTGCCCCGCACCGCTACCAGTTCTCGGTCCACGCCCTGCCGGTGGAGACCCTCGGCGTCGAGCACGGGGCCGCCAACGTCCAGGCGCGCTTCGCGATCTTCACCCAGCAGCTGGCGTCGACGTCGCTCACGGCCCGCTACCAGGTGACGGGCTGACGCACTAGGGGGAAACTCTCCGCGACGCGTCGGGCGCGCCCGGTTCTGGCCCCTGGGCACCGGTCATAGGCTCGGAGCATGAGCACGAGGACCAGGCACGACCAGGCGTCGGAGGCAGGATCAGACCACGGTCTGACCCCTCTCCTCCGCTCGGCGGAGGCGCTCGGCGCGACCACGTGCGAACCTCGAGGGGTGAACGTGACCAGGATGCGCCCGAGCCCCCGTCAGGACGCCGAGCCGACCCGTCCCCTGCGAGTGCTCCTCACCACCGACTGGTGGGAGCCGGTGGTCAACGGGGTGGTCGCCTCGGTCCAGACCCTGCGCCGCGAGCTGCTCGCCCTCGGCTGCGACGTGCGGGTGCTGACGCTGTCCCAGGGCATCCGCACCCGCAGCGAGCAGGGCGTCTACCGCATCGGCTCGGTCTCCGCCTCGATGGTCTACGACCGCGCCCGGATCGGCATGCCCGCCAGCCGCCGCGTGCTGCGCGAGATCCTGCGCTGGCGACCGGACGTCGTCCACTCCCAGTGCGAGTTCTCGACCCACGTGTGGGCGCGCCGCATCGCCCGCACCCTCGCCGTGCCGCTGGTGCACACCTACCACACGATCTACGAGGACTACACGCACTACTACTCCCCCAGCCGCTCCGTCGGAAGGAAGGTCGTGGAGACCTTCTCCCGCCGGGTCCTGGCGGGGACGGACGCCGTCGTGGTCCCCACCGCGAAGGTCCAGCGGATCCTCACCGGCTACGGGGTCCGCTCCCCCGTGCACGTCGTGCCGACGGGCCTGGACCTCGAGCGCTTCCGCCCCGCCGCGAGCGAGGCCGAGCACGAGGACGTCCGGTCGCTGCGCCGCGGGCTCGGCATCGCCCCCGAGCAGCGGGTGCTCGTCTCCGTCTCGCGCCTGGCCAAGGAGAAGAACCTCGAGGAGGTCCTCGACATGGTCGCGGCCGCGGACCGGGCGGACACGGTGCTCGTGCTCGTCGGCGACGGGCCCTACCGCCCCGAGCTCGAGGCCCACTCCCGGGCACTCGGGATCGCCGACCGGGTCCGCTTCGCGGGCGTCGCGGATCCCGCCGAGGTGCAGCGCTGGTACCGGATCGGCGAGCTGTTCGTCAGCGCCTCCCTCAGCGAGACCCAGGGCCTGACCTTCATCGAGGCGCTCGCCTCCGGGCTGCCGCTGCTGTGCCGCCGCGACCCGTCGCTGGCGAGCGTGGTCATCGAGGGGCGCACGGGCTGGCAGTACGAGGACGCCGAGCAGTTCTCCGCCCACCTGTCCACGCTGCTGGACGGCCCGCGCCGACGCGAGGAGATGGCGACCGCGGCCCGTGAGCACGCGCAGGCCACCTGCGGGGCGCAGGACTTCGGTCGGCACGTGCTCGAGGTGTACCGCCAGAGCCTGCGCCGCAGGCCCGCCCGGATCATCCCGCACCCGGTCGTGACCGCATGAGCACCACGACCGGGACGATCCCCGCGATCCGCACCGCACCGACGCGCCCGGCGACCCCTTCACGCCGCGTCGCCGACCGTGACCTCACCGGCCGGCCGTTCCCCGCACCCGTCTCCCGCCCGGGTGCGGTGCAGGCCCCGGCCGCCCCGCCCCGGCCCGGCGCCGACCGGATCTCCGGGACCGGCGGCCGGGAGGCGGGGATCCGACGGGACCCGCTGCGGATCGCCGCCCGGCTCTCCCCGCTGCTCGGCCTCGGCCTCTCCATCGCGCTGGTGGTCTGGGGGCTCGACACGGGGGTGCTGCGCTCGCTGACGAACCTGCAGGCCTTCATCGACTCGCTCGGCGCCTGGGGTCCGCTCGCCTTCTTCGTGGTCTCCGCCGCCTCGGTCGTCTTCCCCATCGTCCCCGGCGGCCTGCTGGTGATCGCGGGCCCGGTGCTCTTCGGTGCCGTCGAGGGGACCGTGCTGAACTACCTCGCCGTGTGCTCGGGCTCCCTGCTGAACTTCCTGATCGCGCGGCACGTGGGCCTGGGCCTCATCCAGCGGATGTTCCGTCCGCGCACGGTGGAGAAGCTCCTGGGCTGGACGCGCAGCGCGCACTTCACCCGCGCCTTCGCGCTCGCGATCGCGCTGCCCGTCGCACCCGACGACCTGCTGTGCTACATCGCGGGCACCACCCGCATGACGTGGCGCACCTACGTCGCGATAATCCTGCTGTGCAAGCCGTGGGCGCTGATCGCCTACGGCCTCGGCGTGAGCGCGCTGCTGCTGCGCTTCCTTCCCTGGTGAGGAGTACTCCCCGATGCTCATGAGCTCCCGCGCCGCGAGGCGCCGCCGCCGGCCCCTCGAGGCGGCCGGCCGCCGATTGGACCGCATCGCCCGCACCGTCCTCCCAGGACGCCCTCCCCGCCGCGGGGTGCGCGGCGACGAGCCGCTGCGCGTGCTGCTGCCGCGCGGTCTCGCCTCGCTGGCGAAGGAGTCCGGGATCGGCGCCGCGATCCGCCATCAGGAGATGGCCGTGCGGGCACTCGGCCACGAGGTGGTCACCAACCCCCTGCGCCCCTTCGACGTGGTGCACCTGAACACCCCGTTCCCGGACACGCCGCTGCTCGCGCACTGGGCGCGGCTGTGGCGTCGCCCGGTGCTGATGTGGGCGCACTCGACCGAGGAGGACTTCCGCGACTCCTTCCCCGGGGCGAACCGCGTCGCGCCGCTGTTCCGTCGCTGGATCGCGCACCTGTACCGCCGCGGCGACCTCGTGGTCACCCCGAGCGAGTACTCGCGCGGGCTCATCTCCCGGCCGGAGTACGGCCTGCGCGCCCCGGTGCGGGTGCTCTCCAACGGCGTGGACACGACCTTCTTCCGCCCCGATCCGGGAGCGCGACGGCGGCTGCGCGAGCAGCTGGGCCTCGGTCCGGAGGCGCGCGTGGCGGTCAGCGTCGGGATGCAGCTGGTGCGCAAGGGGATCCTCGACTGGGTGGAGGTGGCGAGACTGCTGCCGGAGGTGACCTTCGTCTGGTACGGCCGCACCGATCCCCCCATGCTCACCCGTGACGTCGAGCGGGCGCTGGCCTCCGCGCCGCCGAACGCCCTCTTCCCCGGCTACGTGCAGGCGGAGCAGGTGCGCGAGGCGTACTGCGGGGCGGACGTCTTCTGCTTCCTCACCAAGGAGGAGACCGAGGGGATCGTGCTGTGGGAGGCGCTGGCCTGCGAGGTGCCCGCGCTGGTGCGCGCGATCCCGATCTACCGCGACGGGATGCCCGACGGGGTGCTCACGCACCAGGTCGCGGGCGACGGCCCCGGCTTCCCGGGGCGCGCGGCGGAGAAGCTCGCTGCGCTGCTGGACGGGGAGCTCACCGACCTCCGCCGCGCGGGACGCGAGGCGGCCGAGAGCGTGGACATCCAGCAGATCGCGCGGACGCTCGGGGCGCTGTACGAGGAGGTCGGGGCGCAGCCGCACCGGCCTGCTGCCGGGAGGGACGGCTGAGGCCGGGCCGCCCGGGCGCGGGTGCCGGCCTCGGCCCTGCGTCGTCGGCCGCTCGCTCGGTGCAGGCGATGGAGGCTCGGCGCCTGCGGCTCAGCGCCGGTGGCCCGGCCGCCAGACGACGAGCGCGCCGCTGCCGGAGCTGCGGCGGGGACGCTCGCCGCGGCGCAGAGCGCTGATCTCCCCGTCGCGGTCGGCGGTGAACACGCGGCGCTGCGCGGGGCTCATCGACTCGAGGGTCTCACGCACGCGCTGCAGCTGGTCCTGGAGGGTCTGGACCTCGTCCTGCAGCTCGAGGATCCGCTTGATGCCGGCGAGGTTGACTCCCTGGTCCTGGGACAGCGCCTGGATCTCCCGCAGCCGCATCACGTCGCGCGCGCTGTAGCGGCGTCCCCGGCCGCGGGTGCGCTGCGGGACGACCAGGCCGAGCCGGTCGTACTGGCGCAGGGTCTGGGGGTGCAGGCCGGAGAGCTCGGCAGCGACCGAGATGGCGAAGACCGGCACGCGCTCGTCGAGACGGGACGAGGGGGCCATCGGAGAGCTCCTTCCGGGATGCGGGGATCGACGCGTCGGGACGGGCGCGGCGGCGGGCGGCGCCGATCTCCGAACGGACCGGCCGGAGACCTCCGTCCGGCCCGTTCGGCTCCGGTCAGCTGGCGGCGGCCGCGGCGAGCCCGGCGCGCGGGTCCTCGTCCTTGAGCGCCTCGCGGAGGTCCTCCACGGCCTTCTTCGCCTTCCCCTCGACGTGCGAGGGGACCGCGACCTGGACGGTGACGTGGAGGTCGCCGGTGCGCTTGGAGGTCACGAGCCCCTTGCCGCGCACGCGCAGGGTACGGCCGGACGGAGTGCCCGCGGGGACCTTCACCGACACGGTGCCACCGTCAAGCAGCGGGACGGACACGGTGGCGCCCAGCACGGCCTCGTCGAAGGAGACGGGCACCGTGATCTTCAGGTTCGCGCCGTCGGCGCTCCACACGGGGTGCTCCTCGACGTCCAGCGTGAGCAGCAGGTCTCCTGCCGGGCCGCCGCCGGGGCCGGGCCGGCCCTTGCCGCGCAGGCGGATCTTCTGCCCGTCGTGGACGCCCGCGGGGATGCGGGCGGTGACGGTCCTCCCGTCCACGGTCAGCCGGATCTCGGTGCCCAGCGCCGCGTCGCGGAAGCTGATCCTCGTGCGGGCCGAGATGTCCTGGCCCTTGGAGGGGCCGGGCTGGAAGCCGGCCGGTCCCCCGCCGCCGAAGCCGCCGCCGGCCTGGCCGCCGAACATCTTCAGCAGGTCGTCGAGGTCGGGGTTCGCGCCGCCTCCGCCGCCTGCGGCGTAGCCGCCTGGGGCACCCTGACCGGCGCCGAACATGGAGGAGAAGATGTCCTCGAAGCCGGCGGCCCCGGGGCCGCCCTGCCCGGCGGAGAAGCGGGCGCCGCCGGCGCCCATGGCGCGGATCGCGTCGTACTGCTCGCGCTGCTCGGGATCGTTGAGGACCGAGTAGGCCTCGCCGATCTCCTTGAACGTCTCCTCCGCCGCGGGGTCGTCGGGGTGGCGGTCGGGGTGGTACTGCCGGGCCTTCTTGCGATAGGCCTTCTTGATCTCCTGCGCGTCGGCGTCCTTGGAGACGCCGAGGACCGCGTAGAAGTCCTTGTCGAGCCAGTCCTGTCCGGACATCAGCGTCTCCTTCCGGGAGCCTCAGGTGCTTCTGCGTCGTTCGTGGTGTTCGTGGGGTTCGTGGTGTTCGTGGGGAATGAGCCGGGGCGGGGCCCGTCGGCGGGACCGACGGGCCCCGCCCCGGCGTGCTGGAGGCGCCTGCTCTCAGGCGGGTCCGCGCGTCCCGACCCGGGCGGGGCGCAGCACGCGATCGTTCATCGCATAGCCCGGCTGCATGACGAGCGAGATCGTGGCGGTCTCGACGTCG
>NZ_JAKJJW010000025.1:0-51873 GCF_025669985.1 Brachybacterium atlanticum
GGGCGGGGCGCAGCACGCGATCGTTCATCGCATAGCCCGGCTGCATGACGAGCGAGATCGTGGCGGTCTCGACGTCGTCGGCGTCCTCGTGCATGAGGGCCTCGTGGAGGTTCGGGTCGAACTCCTCGCCCACCGCGCCGAAGCGCTTCAGGCCGTGGGAGCCGAGGATCTCATCCAGCTTCTGCGCGATCGAGTGGAAGGGCGTTCCCTCGGCGATGTCGCCGTGCTGGCGCCCCAGCTCCACGTCGTCGAGCACGGGGATCAGGGCGGCCAGGACGCGGCCCACGGCCGCCTCCTTGCTCACCTCGGCGGAGGCCTCGATCCGGCGGCGCGAGTTGACGTACTCGGCCTGCTCGCGCTTGAGCTGCTCGGTGAGCGCGGTGACCTGGCCCTCGAGCTCGGCGACCCGTCCGGCGTCTGCCGGGGCGGAGTCCCCGCCCTGGCCCGAGGCGGCCTGCTCGAAGAGCGTCGCCGCCTCGGCGTCGATCGGGTCGACCGGCTCCTGGGCGTCCTGTCCCTCGGAGGCGGGGGCGTCCCCGGAGGGACGGATCGAGCCGTCCTCCGGGTTCACCTTCCGCTTGTCGGTGAAGGAGAACCGCGGCTCGCCCTCAGGGCGCTGAGCGTCGTCGGGGTGGCTCTGGTTCTCGGTCATCACTTGTTCTCCTCGTCCTCGTCCACGATCTCGGCGTCGACCACGTCGTCGTCATCGGACGACGGCGCCTCGGTGCCCCCGGCAGCGCCCTCGGCGCCCTCCTGGGCCTGGGAGTAGATCGCGGTGCCCACGGCCTGGAGCGCCTCGTTCAGCGCGTCGCGCTTGGCCTCGAGGTCCTCGGTGGAGGGGTCCTCCTTGGCCAGCTCGTCCTTCGCCTCCTTGATGGCGTCCTCGGCCTTCGTCCTGTCGCCGTCGGAGATCTTCTCCTCGTTGTCCTTCAGCAGCTTCTCGCCCTGGTAGACGAGCTGCTCGAGGGTGTTGCGGGCGTCGGCGTTCTTGCGGCGCTCCTCGTCCTCGGCGGCGTGGGCCTCGGCGTCCTTCACCATGCGGTCGATGTCCTCGTCGGACAGGGCGGAGCCGCCGGTGATCTGGATGGACTGCTCGTTGCCGGTGCCGCGGTCCTTCGCGGTCACGTGCACGATGCCGTTGGAGTCGATGTCGAAGGTGACCTCGATCTGCGGCATGCCGCGCGGGGCCGGGGCGATGCCGGTCAGCTCGAAGGTGCCGAGCATCTTGTTGTCCCGGGTGAACTGGCGCTCGCCCTGGAAGACCTGGATCGCGACGGAGGGCTGGTTGTCCTCGGCGGTGGAGAAGACCTCGGAGGTCTTGGTCGGGATGGCCGCGTTGCGCTCGATGAGCTTGGTCATCACGCCGCCCTTGGTCTCGATGCCCAGGGAGAGCGGGGTGACGTCCATGAGCAGGACGTCCTTGCGCTCGCCCTTGATGACCGCGGCCTGGAGAGCGGCGCCGACGGCGACGACCTCGTCCGGGTTCACCGACTTGTTGGGCTCCTTGCCACCGGTGAGCTCCTTGACGACCTCGGTCACCGCGGGCATGCGGGTCGAGCCGCCCACGAGGACCACGTGGTCGATGTCGGAGACCTTGATCCCGGCGTCCTTGATGACCTGGTGGAAGGGGGCCTTCGTGCGCTCGAGCAGATCGGAGGTCATGTCCTCGAACTGCGCGCGGCTCAGCTTCTCGTCCAGGTGCAGCGGGCCGTTCTCGGTCATGGAGAGGTACTGCAGGGAGATGGTGGTGGAGGTGGAGGAGCTCAGCTCCTTCTTCGCCTGCTCGGCGGCCTCCTTGAGGCGCTGCAGGGCGATGCGGTCCTTGCCCAGGTCCACGCCCTCCTTGTTCTTCACCTGCGAGATCAGCCAGTCGACGATCTTCTGGTCCCAGTCGTCGCCGCCGAGGCGGTTGTCGCCGGCGGTGGCCTGGACCTGGATGGTCGAGCCCTCCTCGTCCTTGCTCACCTCGAGCAGGGAGACGTCGAAGGTGCCGCCGCCGAGGTCGAAGACCAGGATCTGCTCGTCGTCGTTGCCCTTCTCGAGGCCGTAGGCCAGGGCCGCGGCGGTGGGCTCGTTGATGATGCGCAGGACGTTCAGACCCGCGATCGTGCCGGCGTCCTTGGTGGCCTGACGCTCGGAGTCCGAGAAGTAGGCCGGGACGGTGATGACCGCGTCGGTCACGGACTCACCCAGGTAGGACTCGGCGTCCTTCTTGAGCTTGCCGAGGATGCGGGCCGAGATCTCCTGCGGGGTGTACTTCTTGTCGTCGATCTCCGCGCTCCAGTCGGTGCCCATGTGGCGCTTGACGGAGGAGATGGTGCGGTCGACGTTGGTGACGGCCTGGCGCTTGGCGACCTCGCCGACGAGCACCTCGCCCTGCTTGGAGAAGGCGACGACCGACGGGGTGGTGCGGGAGCCCTCGGCGTTCGCGATGACGGTGGGCTGGCCGCCCTCGAGGACGGCGACGGCGGAGTTGGTGGTGCCGAGATCGATTCCGACGACACGGGACATGGGTGCCTGCCTTTCTGCGACGGATGCGCCGCACGGGATCTTCGCTGCCGACCAGCGGCCGACGGCAAGACTTGAGCTGTACGGACTCAAGTAGAGAACCCGAGATCGACGATGTCAATCTCAGCAGCTCCATTCTTGAGTGCACCCGACTCAACTCTGATCCGATCAGGTTCATTCCCGGTGTAACAGGGTGTGATGCAGGCCACATCCATACGTCCTCGACAAGGTGGCAGTGATCTCACCGATCTGTCTCTGGCGTGACCGGATCGCGGAGCCTGTCCTGGACCGGGGCATCGATGGCGGTGCGGGCTGCGATACGGGCCCGACGCCTCCAGGCCCGGCAGCTCCGCCCAGCCCTCGCCTCTCATCACGTCGCCGAACACCAGGATCGCTGGTTGCGCGGGTCGAGCTCGCCGCGCAGAGAACTGAGACCGGGCGGAGCGTCTCCTGGTCCTCGCACAGCTGCTCGTTCTCAGCCTTCGATCGCTTGACCTCGGCAGTCCCTGCGCTGGTGACACCCGGACGAGTCCCGTGGTCGACATCGTCCTGCGCCGGACAGCGCCGCACGGCCCCCACGGGACGCCGTCCTGCCGAGCGGTCGCGACCGCTGCGGCGAGGTGGGAGGGGAACTCCCGCGGGAGCTCTCGCACGAGCCGCACGCACCTCGCGCGCATCTGGGGATCGATCTCCCACGGCCGCCCGTCCACCCCCTCGGACCCGAACAGCAGCGGCATCGGACCCGGTCCGACCCAGTGGCGTCGGCCAGCACGCTCAGGCAGAATCCCGCCGTGCCCCACTCAACCTCGCCCTCGCGCGGAATAGCCGGAAGGCTCCGCACGGAGTCGGGCTCGGCCGTCCTGCTCATCGTCGTCACAGCCTTCGCTCTCCTCTGGGCGAACTCGCCGCTGTCCTCTTCCTATGTCGAGCTGTGGCAACAGAGCGTCGGGATCGACGTCGGCCCGTTCGGCCTGCATCTGGATCTGCACCACTGGATCAACGACGGACTGATGGTCGTGTTCTTCTTCGTCGTGGGTCTCGAGGTGCGCCAGGAGTTCGCACACGGGGCTCTGCGGGACAGCAGTCGCGCCCGTCTGGCGGCCATCGCGGGCGTCGCGGGTGTGGCGTTGCCCGCGCTGATGTACGTCCTGGTCGTCGGCGCGTCCGGTGGCGAGGGGCTTCGCGGATGGGGGGCGGTCGTCGGAACGGACACGGCGTTCATGCTCGGTGCTCTCGCGATCGTCGGCCCCCGGCTTTCCGGGCAGCTGCGCGTCTTCCTCCTGACCCTCACGGTGGTCGACGACTTCCTTGCGGTGACGATCATCGGGGTGTTCTACAGCGACGAGATCCGACCCGTCCCGCTGCTGGTCGCTCTCGGCTGCCTCGTCGCCCTGTGGTTGCTGGGCCGTTCCCGGCAGTGGAGTGCCGCTCCGTACGTGGGGATCGTCATCGTGCTGTGGCTGGCGACTCTGTCCTCCGGCATCCACGCCTCGCTGACGGGCATGATCGCCGGCCTTCTGATCCCCGCCTACCCGACGCAACGGCACAAGGTGGTCGCCGCCCGACAGCTGTTCCGCGACTTCTGGCAATCCCCGAGCGCTTCCTCGGCGCGTGCCGTCGGACGGGGACTGTCCAAGGGCGTGTCGGTCAACGAGCGGTTGCACGAGTACCTCCGTCTCCCCACGGCGTTGCTTGTCGTGCCGATCTTCGCTCTGGCCAATGCCGGGGTCGACCTGGGCGGTGGGGTGGTGGCCGACTCGCTGGGCTCGCCTGTGACGTGGGGCGTCATCGCGGGGCTCGTGCTCGGCAAGCTCCTCGGAATCGGGATCGCGACGCTCCTCGCCGTTCGGATGGGCGCAGGCCGACTGCCGGAGGGGGTCGGAATGGGCAGCGTGTTCGGCGGGGCAGCACTTTCGGGCATCGGTTTCACCGTGTCGCTGCTGGTCATCAGCCTCGCTTTCGACTCCTCCTCGGATCTGGGGCGCCAGGCGACGCTGGGCGTGCTCGTGGCGATGGTGCTCGCCACTGTTCTGGGCTGGTTGATCTTCAAGGTCGCGGCCCGTCGGTGGGGAGAGGAGACGGCGGATCTCCCGATGACGCTCGACTCTCCGGTGGACCCCGAGGTGGATCACATCCGCGGACCGGAGGACGCCCGGCTCACCCTCGTGGAGTTCGTGGACTTCGAGTGCGAGTACTGCGCGCACGCCACTGGCTCATGGGAAGACCTGCACGGACGCTTCGGTGACGATCTGCGCTACGTCGTGCGGCATCTGCCTCACCATCCTCACGGCCCCCTCGCCGCACGGGCCGCCGAGGCGGCCGCGAAGCAGCAGATGTTCTGGCCGTGGCTCGACTTCGTGTTCACTCGGCAGGACGCGCTGGAGAGGGAAGATCTCATCGGCTACGCGGCTGAGCTGGGCCTCGATGTCGAGGCGTTCATCGAGGATCTCGACAGCGACGAGGTTGCCGCGAGGGTGCAGCGGGACATCGCGAGCGCGGAGGCGAGCGGCGCCAAGATGACCCCGACGTTCTTCATCGATGGTTGTCGGATGGTGGGCAGCTATGACGCGCGCTCACTGACCGAGATGCTGGAATCCAGCCGTCGCGGGGGCCGCACCCAGGCGGCGAGGGCCTGAAGCCGATCCGCGAACCCGGAACACGGTGGGACGCGGGCCGTGCCGGCGCGTAACAGTCACAGCTGAGCGTTCAGCGGTTTCGCGTCGGGCGGGTCCTGGACGGCGTGCGGCATCGCCTTCACCGCCGGCCATCAGCTCTTCGAGGTCACGGCCATGAGGCTCGCAGCGCAGCGAGTCCTACACCGCTGCCGACGTCCGGACCGAGCCCTGCTATCGAGTCCGGGCGCTCGGAGAGTGCGCATCATGGGAGTGAGCGATGCTTGCGAGCTCGGCGCGCGTGCGGGCGCCGTATTTCCGCAGCAAGTTGGCCACGTGGTACTTCACGGTGTTGGCCGTGATCCCGAGCTGGTCGCCGATGCGCTGGTTCGAGATCCCGGTTGCGACCAGGCGCAGCACCTGCTTCTCGCGGTCGGTGAGTTCCTCGGCGCCCTCCACGGTGAGAGCTGCGCTGGGTGGGTCCAGCGGGATCTCGATCCGCAGCGTCGTCCCCCAGCCCGGGGTCGTCTCCACGTCCATGGTTCCGTCGAGCGCCGCCACTCGCTCCACGATCGGACGCAGTGTGTCGTCGTGCGCTGTCACCGCGATTCCCCCGTCGTCACGGACCTCCATCAGCAGGTTGCGGCCATCGCAGTCCCAGCCGATCCGGGCGCGTGCAGCGTCCGCGCGGTCCATGAGCGAGAGCACTGCTGTGCGGGAGATGGCGCGGGCTTCCCGAGCGACCGGGCCCGGCAGCGCCCGTCCTCGCGCAGGAGGCTCTGCGAACTGGACCTGCAGCGGCCCGGAGCGGATCAGAGGACGCAGTTCGGTGCGCAGGCGCGAGAATGCCTCGGCTACCGGCTCGAGCACGCTCTCCTGCTGCTCATGGATCGAACGAGCACGGATGAGTGCGGAGGAGGCGATCTCCGTGGCCTCCCTGCGCGCGGCCGCATCCGCGAGTCGGCCGGAGCGGAGCACGGCAAGGATCGATTCGAGGGTGATCGCATGTTGATCAGCCTGCTCGGTCAGGGCACGGTCCCTCGACACGGAGCGGGCACGTTCCAGCGGGGTCGGGAGGTCGCTCACTCCGCTACTCTAGCCCGACCTGGGAGGCCCACCCGATCGAACGGGGCACCCCGCTCATCGGGCAGCAGTGGACCACCGCAGACCGGCCCAGGATGGTCGGCATGGAAGAACGAAGCATCCAGGATTCGCTGACGCGGATCGTCGACGAGATCGAGGGGACAGCTGCCCTGCCCGACGCGCCCGCGCTCGCGGCCGCCGTCGAGCTGACAGCGGACGCCCGGCGGGTCTTCGTCCACGGCGCCGGACGCTCCGGGCTCGCGCTGCGGATGACAGCCATGCGCCTCATGCACCTCGGGCTGCAGGTCCACGTCGTCGGTGAGACGACGACCCCGGCGATCGGAGAGGGCGATCTGCTCCTGACCGCCAGCGGTTCCGGCACGACCTCGGGAGTGGTGAGCGCGGCCGAGACGGCGCGATCCGTCGGTGCCCGCGTCATCGGGATCACGACCGACCCCGAGTCACCGCTTGCTCAGCTGTCCCACGCTGTCCTGGTCATCCGTGCGGCGACGAAGACGGACCGGTCGGAGCAGCAGTCGGCCCAGTACGCCGGCAGCCTGTTCGAGCAGCTCCTCGTCCTCGTCGGCGACGCTCTCTTCGACGTCCTGTGGCAGAAGAGCGGACAGAGTGCGGATGCGCTCTGGCCCCGTCATGCCAACCTCGAATGACCTTTCTTCCCCGTTCCCTCATCGACACCACCACGAGAAAGAGACACCCTGACATGCGACTGCAGTTCGCCATGGACACCCTGACCACCGAGTCCGCCCTCGACCTCGCCGCGAAGGCCGCACCCCACGTCGACATCCTCGAGCTCGGCACCCCTCTGATCAAGAGCGAGGGCCTCGCGGCGATCACGGCGGTCAAGGCCGCCCACCCCGACAAGACCGTCTTCGCCGATCTCAAGACCATGGATGCCGGCGAGCTGGAAGCTGACATCGCCTTCTCCGCCGGAGCGGATCTGGTCACCGTGCTCGGCGTCGCCGGTGACAGCACGATCGCCGGCGCGGTCGCCGCGGCGACCAAGCACGGCAAGGGCGTCGTCGTCGATCTGATCGGTGTGGCCGACAAGGCCGCACGGGCCCGAGAGGTCGTCGCCCTCGGCGCCGTGTTCGTGGAGATGCACGCCGGCCTCGACGAGCAGGCGGAGGACGGCTACAGCCTCGACGCCCTGCTCGCCGCCGGCGAGGCCGCCGAGGTCCCGTTCTCCGTCGCCGGCGGCGTCAGTGCGGACTCTGTCGAGGCCGTCCAGCGGGCGGGAGCAGACGTAGCCGTCGCGGGCAGCGCCATCTACAGCGCATCGGACGTCGCCGCCGCGGCCGCCGCCATCCGCTCCGCCATCCGGTGACCACCGCCCACCGCATGCCGTGGTGAGGGGGCAGGAGACGGCACGCCCGGACCCTGTCCCCTCCCACCGGGTGCGGTGGACTGATGCCGCAGTCGATCCCCGCGTGGCGCAGAGCGTCACGTGATCCTCCTCCCGCAGGGCGTGCCGAGGCGTGCCCGCGCCCGGGCATCGTCCAGGACGGGATCGGCGACGGATCCGTGCACAGAGCCGGCCCGCGACCGCCGCTGGAGCGACGATCGCGGGCCGGGTGCATGACGGCCCGGGATCAGGCGGGGATCATGCCGTGGGGATCGATGATGAACTTCTCCGAGACACCGGCATCGAACTTCGCGTAGGCGTCGGGGGCCTCGTCGAGGCTGATGACCTTGGTGTTGAGCATGTCGCTGAGGTAGGGCATGCGGTCCCACAGGATCGACATCATCAGTTCACGGTTGTAGTGCATGATCGGGGCCTGGCCGCCGGAGATCCGAGGCGACTTGATCCACGCCTTGCCGAAGTCGAGCGAGAAGGTGCCCTCCTGCTCGGCCTTGGACGAGGCCAGCGGGTCGGGGCCGTAGATGCCGACGATGCCGGTGGCGCCGCCTGCGCGGGTGGCGTCCATGACCTGGTTGATGGCGTGGGCCGGGTTCATGTCCTCGGCCTCGCGGCCGATCCCGTGGGCTTCGTTGCCGACGTAGTCGACGGCGCAGTCCACCATGGGTTCGCCGAGGATGGCCTCGATCTGATCGGTCAGCGGCACGTCCTGGTTGAGGTCGATGGTCTCGCAGCCGTTGTTCTTCACCAGGTCCAGCCGGTCCTGGTGGTAGTCACCGACGATGATGCAGGAAGCGCCCAGGAGCCGGGCTGCTGCGGCGCCGCAGCGACCGACGGGTCCGGCGCCGGCGATGTAGACGGTCGAGCCGGGCTTGGCCCCGGCCTCCATGAGGCCGTGGAACGCGGTGGGCAGGATGTCCGAGAGCAGGGCGAGGTCACGGATCTTCTCCATGGCCTGGTCCTTGTCCGGGAAGCGGAGCAGCTGGAAGTCGGCGTAGGGGACGAACAGGTACTCCGCCTGCCCACCCTGGAAGTCGCCCAGGTTGAACCCGTAGGCGCCGCAGGCCGCGTCGGGGTTCACGGTCTCGCACGCCTCGGTGTGGCGGGCGCGGCAGTTGCGGCATCGGCCGCAGGCGACGTTGAAGGGGACCGAGACCAGGTCGCCTTCGGAGAGGAACTCGACGTCGGGGCCGACCTCGAGGACTTCTCCGGTCATCTCGTGGCCCACGACCATGCCCTGGGGGACGGGGAAGGACCCGCGGTAGATGTGCAGGTCGGAACCGCAGATGTTGGTGGCGACGATCTTGAGGATGACTCCGTGCGGGGCGCTCTTACCGTTCGGCATCTCGAGCTTCGGGAAGTCGAGGGACTCGACGCGCATGTCCTTGACGTTCTGGAACACGACGGCGCGGTTGCTGCTTGCCATGACGTTCTCCTCCAGTTGGGGATGGCCCGGTCGCGGATGTGCCACGGTTCTATGGATGCCCGTCGCCCGCGACCTCGGCTCTCTTCGAGCATAGGGCAGAACGAACCTCGCCCTTCACCGAGGTGCCCGTCGCGGCCGCGGCGATAGGCGCCACGGGCGGGTGGACCGTGGAGGACTGGGGCATGCACCGACCGATCGGTGGAACGCGTTGCTAGTCTCGCCGGCATGGTCGAAGCACGCAGGTCCGCATCGTCGGACTCCTCACCCGTTCAGCCCGACGTGCAGGTTCTCGGCGCGCGCGAGCACAACCTCCAGGACATCGACCTGACGGTGCCCCGCGACGCGCTGGTGGTGTTCACCGGCGTCTCCGGCTCGGGGAAGTCCTCGCTGGCCTTCGGAACCCTGTTCGCGGAGTCCCAGCGCCGCTACCTCGAGTCCGTCGCTCCCTACGCCCGTCGCCTCATCGACCAGGCGGGCGTCCCGGACGTCGACTCCATCACGGGCATGCCGCCGGCCGTCGCTCTTCAGCAGCAGCGCGGGGGCCGCAGCGCGCGGTCCTCGGTGGGCAGCATCACCACGCTCTCCTCGCTGGTGCGCATGCTCTACTCCCGGGCCGGCCACTACCCCGAAGATCAGCCGATGCTCTATGCCGAGGACTTCTCCGCCAACACGGTGCAGGGCGCATGCCCGGAGTGCCACGGCATCGGCCGGGTGTACGAGGTCACCGAGGACACGATGGTGCCGGACCCGTCGCTGACGATCCGCGAGCGGGCCATCGCCTCCTGGCCGACGGCCTGGCACGGTCATCAGCTGCGCGATGTCCTCGTCGCGCTCGGCTACGACGTCGATGTGCCCTGGAAGGATCTGCCGAAGGAGGATCGGGACTGGATCCTCTTTACGGACGAGACGCCGTACGTCCCGGTCCACTCGCGGCTCACACTCTCCGAGGCCCGGGCCGCGACCGCGTCGGACGTCGAACCGAGCTACTCGGGCACCTTCGTCGGCGCGCGTCGGTACGTGCTCGACACGTTCGCGAACACCAAGAGCGAGTCGATGAAGCGACGCGTGGCGGAGTTCCTCTCGGTCGCTCCCTGCCCTGCCTGCCACGGGAAGCGACTGAAGCCGGAGGCCCTGTCCGTGACGTTCGAGGGTCTCGACGTCGCAGATCTCTCCGCTCTGCCGCTCGCGGAGCTCTCCACGCTGATCGACCAGGCGGTCGAACGGGCCACCGGCGCTCTCGACGGGGCCGAGTCGGCGGGCCGCACAGGTGGCCAGGCTGTCCGACGCGACGCCGGGCAGCGGATCGACGCCGGAGGATCCGCACCCGCGGCGGTCGAGGACGCGCGCATGTCGCCTGATCGCTCGGTCGAGAAGCTGGCCGCGACTGCGCGATTGGGCGCGGAGCTCGTCAACAGACTGCGGCCGATCATCGATCTGGGTCTGGGGTACCTCTCCCTGGGCCGCACCACCCCCACCCTCTCCGGCGGCGAGCTGCAGCGACTGCGACTCGCGCCCCAGCTGACCTCTGAGCTGTTCGGTGTGGTCTATGTGCTCGATGAGCCGTCCGCGGGTCTCCATCCGCAGGACGTCAGCGCTCTGCTCGGCATCCTCGACGGGCTCAAGCACCGGGGCAACAGCCTGTTCGTGGTGGAGCATTCGGTGGACGTGATGCGGCACGCCGACTGGCTGGTCGACATCGGGCCCGGCGCGGGTGAGCGCGGCGGGCGTGTCGTCTACAGCGGGCCCTTCGAAGGGCTGGCCGAGGTCGAGGAGTCCGTGACCCGCGGCTACGTCTTCGGGGGCAGCGGACTGCCCCGCCGGACGCCTCGCGAGCCGCAGGGATGGCTGAGGCTCGAGCACGTCACGCGCAACAACCTGCGCGACGTGACGATCTCCTTCCCGCTCGGGGTGTTCACCGCCGTCACCGGAGTGTCGGGATCAGGCAAGTCCAGCCTGGTCAGCCAGGCACTGCCTGCGCTGCTCGGCGAACGGCAGGGACGAGCAGACCAGGCGGAGGACGCCGCCCCCGCCGAAGGGGACGAGCTCCTGCTGTCGGACGAGCCCGACGAGCTCGAGGGAGCGATCCGCGGCGACGTCGCCGGGGTGCGCCGCGTCGTGAGCATCGACCAGAAGCCCATCGGTCGCACCCCACGCTCGAACGTCGCCACCTATACGGGCCTGTTCGACCACGTGAGGAGAAGGTTCGCGGAGACGCCCGAGGCTCGCGCTCGCGGGTACAAGGCGGGCAGATTCTCCTTCAACGTCACCGGCGGTCGCTGCCCTACCTGCAAGGGCGAAGGATCCGTCATGGTGGAGCTGCTCTTCCTCCCCTCGGTCTACACCGAGTGCCCTGACTGCCACGGCACCCGCTACCAGTCCAGCACGTTGGAGATCGCCTGGCGCGGCCGCAACATCGCGGAGATCCTCGCCATGAGCGTCGAGGAGGCCCACGACTTCTTCCACGGCGAGTTCGACATCATGCGGTCGCTCGCGGCACTGGTCGACGTCGGCCTCGGATATCTCCGTCTCGGACAGCCGGCCACCGAGTTGTCCGGAGGTGAGGCGCAGCGGGTGAAGCTCGCCTCCGAGCTCCAACGATCCCAGGGCGGGGACACCCTCTACGTCCTGGACGAGCCGACGTCCGGGCTGCACAGCGCCGATTCCGACCGGCTCGTGACGCATCTCCAGACCCTCGTGGACGCAGGCAACACCGTCGTCGCGGTCGAGCTCGACATGCGCATCGTCGCCGTGGCCGACCACGTCATCGACCTCGGGCCCGGCGCGGGAGACGATGGCGGCACGGTGGTCGCTTCGGGCACGCCCGCGCAGGTCGCCTCGTCCGGAGCCGGTGCGTCGGCACCGTACCTCGAGGCCGCGCTCCAGGAGGCCACCTCCCGGATGTGAGAGTCGGAAGGCTGCGACGAGGGCGAAGACCTCGCGCAGAGAGCGCACCTGACGAGCAGGCTGCCTCGCCAGATCGGGAGCCCGGGCGCATGCCTTCCCAGCGCGGTCAGCAGGCACTCCGCGACTGCCCGACCGCAGACGGACCGGGCAATGGCCTGCGGGCTCGCGGCGGCGAGACTCGAGATCGGACTCGGCGGCGGGGGGCCGAGACGTTGTGAGCTCCCGCCGACGACCGGGACTGCCTGCGGGCCCGCCAGGCCTGGGACGAGATGGTGAACGATGACGTCGAGCTCGCCGACAAGAGGTCGCCATAGCCGTCGACGACTCCACGGCCGATCCCGTGCGTCGTGCCCGACCGGAGATCCGGGGACGGGCCCGAATCGCCGGATGCGGTCGGCGCGGTCCCCCGGCGGCATCGGAGTCGTCGACGTCTTCGCGTCCCGGCGTCCCGGCGCCCAGGCGTCCAGAACGAGATGGCCACGTGCGGCCCGTCCCTGACCAACGAGGTCTAAACTGGAATGCGGGCCCGGCGCTCGCATCCGGCCAGGCCCCGGTGAAGAACGACAACCGTCGATGGCGGCAGGTCATCGTCGACCACAGGGCCGAAGCTTCTTCACCGTCTCCCAGGATCCGGCCCGAGAATCGGCAGCCAACACCTGCCAGCACTCCGATGAGCGCAACGGCGACTGCACGAGAGTCGTCCTGCACCCGAACCACGTTGCCCGGTACGGACAGCGTGCGGCTCGCCCGCACGGGCAGGCCGTCACCTCCCACAGAACGGAGCAGAACATGGCAGACGAATTACGAGGGAAACGGATCGCGATCCTGGCCGCGGACGGCGTCGAGCGCGTGGAGCTCGAACAGCCGCGACAGGCTCTGCAGGACGCCGGGGCCACGACCGTGCTGCTCTCGCTGCACGAGGGCGAGATCAAGGCCCGCGAGAACGACCTGGATGAAGCCGGGACATTCCCGGTCGATGCCCTGGTGAAGTCCGCCTCGGCCGACGAGTACGACGCCCTGCTGCTTCCCGGCGGCACGGTCAACCCCGATCAGCTGCGCGTGGACACCGACGCAGTCGGATTCGTGCGCGACGTCATGGCCGCCGACAGATGTTGCGGGTCATGACGTTGTGGACGCTGGCCGGGGATGAAGGAACGGGCCCCTGACCGGCACGATGGGTGGTGCTGAAGCCGTCCATCTCGCAGGAAGAGACCCGTTCCGTGACCCACCGTAATGCCCCGCTGACCGTGCTCGGAAGACAGCGAGCCGTCGCCCAGGTGATCGAGCGTGGTCGGCCAATCGCGCACGTCGCTGCGGAGTTCCACATCGCCCGCTCGACCCTGTCGAAGTGGGTCGGCCGCTACCGGGAGCATGGCGAGCTCGGCTTGCAGGACCACTCCAGCGCGCCAGCGAACCGACCTACACGGCTCCCGGTCTGGGTGCTCGAGCTGATCGAGTTCTGGCGCCGGAAGAAGAAGTGGTCCGCGCGCCGGATCGCCCGCGAACTCGCCGACGCTCACCAGTACCGCTGCTGCGTGCGGACCGTGACTCGCTGGCTGGACCGGCTCGGATTGAACCGGATCCGAGACATCACCCCGGACGGAGAGAACCTCCGCTCACCAGGGAAGATCATCGCCCGCTATCCCGGGCACATGGTCCACATGGACGTGAAGAAGATCGGCAAGCTCCGCGACGGCGGCGGGTGGTGGGCGCATGGGCGAGGGTCCGTGCAGGACAAGAAGAAGCACTCTCAGCGGATCGGTTACACCTACCTCCACTCGATCATCGACGGGTTCTCCCGCCTGGCCTACACCGAAGCACTCGAGGACGAGACCGCCGCAACGACCATCGCGTTCTTCCACCGCGCCAGGACGTTCTTCACCGCGCACGGCATCACGCGGATCTCCCGTCTGATCACCGACAACGGCAGCAACTACACCGCCAAGGCATTCCGACGGTCAACCAGGGCGTTCATCGGCCGGCACCAGCGCACCCGGATCTACACGCCCCGGCACAACGGGAAGGTCGAGCGCTACCAGCGGCTCATGACCGACGAGTGCCTCTACGCCCGCGCCTACAACTCCGAGAACGAGCGGAGAGACGCGATCAGGATCTGGGTCCACCACTACGACTACCATCGCCCCCACACCGCCTGCAGCGATCAGCCCCCAGCCTCACGACTCCATACCGGCGTCGATAACGTCATGGCCAACTACACCTAGAGCATCAGCATCGATTGACATCGGGGTGCGGCCCCGATCGGCTCCACATCCGTGGCCACGGCTGTGGAGCCGATCCCCGGGCCGTCCCGATCCAGGACCGTGCGAGTTGCGCCGCCCGCTGGCGGCCGATGGTCCCCTCAGCGGGGCACCCAGACCGTCATGCCGCCCCGCTGTCGCATCAGCCCCTCCTCGATGGTCGTCAGGACAGTGCTGCCTCCGTGGCGCCGCGCGCCCTCGACGGGCCGTCGCCCAGGCCCACGGTACCGGCGCGGACCTGCGCGCGCTCGAGGGGTCCCCGGGGGAGCTCGGGGTCGACGCACTCCCGTTCCCGTCGGATCCCTTAGCCTCGCTGCATGTCTCCGACCACCGACCCGTCGGCCCCCGCGCCCCGCCCTGAAGACCACTCCGACGAGCCGCCCTCCTCGAGCCGCTTCCAGCGCCTGGACGGGCAGGCGGTGCGCCGCTCGGCCGCGGCGCTCGAACACCGGATCATGACCCGCTTCCCCGATCGCACTCTGTGGGAGGTGTGCCGGGAGGTGGTGGGGCTCGTGGACGAGATCAACGCCGGCACCGGCATCAGCCGCCGACGGGTGCGGCTCGCCCGACTTCTCTCACGGCTCGCGATGCTCGCGGTCGCGCTGTTCCTCGGCGGGGCTGTCGCGCTCGCGGCGGTGGACCTGTTCGCGGAGCGCGACGTGCTGGGCCCGCTGGACGTGCTCCCGCTGCTCGAGACGATCATCAACGACCTCGTCTTCGGCGGGATCGCGGTGTTCTTCCTGATGCGGATCCCCGAGCGGATGGAGCGGGCGTGCTGCGGATCCTGCACCGCCTTCGCTCCCTGGCCCACGTGATCGACATGCACCAGCTGACCAAGGTGCCCGAACGCCTCGAGCGCGGCTCGCGCGCGGACGGCGGGCTGGACCTGGACCGCACGGAGCTGACCCGCTATCTCGACTTCTGCACGGAGATGCTCTCGCTCGTGGGCAAGAGCGCGGCGCTCTTCGCGGAACACACCACGGACGGGGACGTGCTGGATGCGGTCGAGGGCATCGAGGCGCTCACCTCGGACATGGCCCGCAAGGTGTGGCAGAAGATCGGCATCATCCAGCAGCAGGGATGAGAGAAGAGACGATGGACGGGACCGTCCTGCAGGAGACTGTGCGGGCCCGGGCGCTCGAGCTGCCCGCTGCGGCGTTCGAGATGCCCTTCGGTCCGGGCTCCGAGGTCGCGAAGGTGCTCGGGAAGATGTTCCTGCTGCTCACCGAGGTGAAGGGCGAGCCGATCGTGGTGCTGAAGGCCGAGCCGCGCGACGCGGAGGCGCTCCGGTCGACGCATCCGGAGATCACGCCCGGCTATCACATGAACAAGCGGCACTGGATCACGCTGAGCCCCGGCGGGCTCGAGGCGGAGTTCGTGCGCGAGCTCGTCACGGACTCCTACCTGCTGGTCGTCGAGACGCTGCCGCAGGTGCGGCGGCCGGTGGATCCGCAGACCTTCCTCGCCGCGGAGGGCGGCACCGGCTCCTCCTCGACCGACGGACCGGCGGCATGACGGGTCGTGCGGTCCGCGGCCCGGGCTGGGTGCTGCTGGTGCTGGGGGTGCTCTGCGCCGCGTCGCTGCTCGTGCTGCGGCAGGTCACCGTGATCCACACCTGGCACGGGTACCTCATCGCCGCCGCGTCGTTCATCCCGATGCTCGGGGTCCCGCTGCTGGTCGCCGCGCTCGGACTCGTGCTGCTCCTGCGCGCCCGGTGGCGTCTGCTCGCCGCGACGCTCACCCTCGTGCTCGCAGCGGTGACGGCCTGGCCGATGCTGCCCGGACCGGAGCGGTCGGACACCCCGCAGGTCGCCCCCGAGGGGACGCTCACCGTGCTCTCGTCGAACATCGAGTACGGCGGCGCCGACATCGACGAGATCAGCCGTCTCGCCGAGCAGGGGGTGGACGCGATCGCGCTGCAGGAGGTGACGCCGGAGTTCGAGGAGGCTCTCGAG
Organism: Brachybacterium atlanticum; assembly: GCF_025669985.1. Taxonomy (NCBI): domain Bacteria; kingdom Bacillati; phylum Actinomycetota; class Actinomycetes; order Micrococcales; family Dermabacteraceae; genus Brachybacterium; species Brachybacterium atlanticum. The sequence continues at coordinate 16,125 of NZ_JAKJJW010000025.1, forward strand.
ACGTCGGGCCTGCTGGAGGCCTTCCCGCATCGTGTCGGCACCGCCCGCGACGGCGCGGCCGGGACGATGCTGCTCTCCCGCACCCCGGTCGAGCTGGTCGACTCCACGGCGGGCACCGTCTTCGACAACCTCCTCGCCACCACCACCATCGACGGCACGCGCTGGCACCTCGGCGTGATCCACACTGCGCCGCCGCAGATGGGCGCGGAGTCATGGACCGCCGATGCCGCTGCGGTCGGCGAGATGGTCTCGCTGGACACCGAGGAGAACCTGCTGCTGGTCGGGGACTTCAACGCGATCGCGCAGCATCACACGATGCGCGAGCTCATGGCCGACGGCTCCCTGCGCTCCCTCGCCGCCCCCGGAGGGGCCGCGGGGAGGGGCTGTGGGAGCCGACCTGGCCCGTCGGTCGCAGCGTGCCGCCCTTCGCCCGGACCTGCCATGCGCTCGTCGGCCCCGGTGGCGAGGGCCCCGTGCCGAGCTGCCTGACGATCCGGGGCGCCGACCACAAGGCGCTGCGGGTGCAGGTCTCCCCGGTCGCGCAGGGCGGGGTCTGACCTTCCCCGTCCGGACGGGTCAGGCGGAGGTCGTCAGGCGCTCGGGGACCAGCTCGGCGCCCTCGACGCCGGCGAGGAGGCCGGGCGCGATCCGCTCACCACGGCGGACGATCGTCAGGCCGCCGCGCTCCTCGAGGATCACGAGCTCCACCTCGGCGGGGTCGAGCACTCCCCCGATGCGCAGCCGGTCGTGCAGCCCGGCCTCAGTCAGCCCACGTCGGCGCAGGGCCTCTGCACGGCTGCTCCCCTCGAGCATCACGACGCTCGGGCGGCGACGCACGGCCGCGGGCAGGACCGGCGCGATGCGGCGGAACGTCCCCATCAGCGCATCCATCACCATCAGCGTGTTGAGCGCGAGCAGGGCTGCGAGCATCGTCGGCGACTCCCCGAGCATCGAGCGCGCACTGACCCCGCCCACCACGGCGAGCACCACGAAGCTCGCCGTGCTCATCGTCGCCATCAGCCGGGTGCCGGAGAGATGCACCAGCAGCGTGAAGAACAGGTAGAGCACGATCGTGGAGAGCACCACGCCCAGTGCACCGGTCCAGCTGATCCCGAGATAGTCGTGCCAGAGCAGGTCCAGGTCGATCATGTGCGCCATTATCACCAGGCGACGGGGACCTGCCCGGCGGAGGCTCTCAGCGCAGCACGGCGCGGCGCGCCGTTGAGCAGCAGGAGGACGGGGGCGGTCATCCCGGCAGTCTCTCGCGGACGCCGCGGCGGCGGCTCCGGGACGCCTCCCGGACCCGCCGCCGCCGACCGTCGGCCGGCATCCTGCTCGCCCCTGTCGGCCAGGCCCTCGGGGTCAGCCCACGCTCGCGCGCGGCGCGCCGATGCCCGGATCGATCCTCGGCACCTCGCCCGCCCCGGGGCGGATGTCGATGTCGAAGATGTCCAGCGGCAGGTAGACGGTCGCACAGGCGTTGGGGATGTCGACCACGCCGGAGAACCGGCCCTCGATCGGCGCGGCGCCGAGCAGCAGGTAGGCCTGCTCGGCTGACCAGCCGAAGGTGGTCAGGTACTCGATCGCGTGCAGGCACGCCCGCTGGTAGGCGAGGTGCGAGTCGAGATAGCGCTGCTCGCCGTCGAGCGTGACCGAGGTGCCGGAGAAGCTCAGCCACCGCGAGTGCTGCGGGGCGGTGTTCCCGGGCATGAAGATCGCGTTCTCGGCGACGTTGTACTTCTCCATCCCGCCGGGGATCACGTCGACGTGCAGGTCGATGAACCCGCCCATCTCGATGCCGCCGCAGAAGGTGATCTCGCCGTCGCCCTGGCTGAAGTGCAGGTCGCCGACGGAGAAGTTCGCCCCGTCCACGAACACGGGGTAGAAGATCCTCGTGCCGCGGGTGAGGTTCTTGATGTCCTGGTTGCCGCCGTTCTCGCGCGGCGGGGCGGTGCGGGCGCCCTCCCCCGCGACCCGGTCGAACTCGCCCTCGGGGACCCCGCCGAGGATCGCACCGTCCGGCTCGGGCGGCAGGGCGAGTGCCGGCACGCGGTCCGGGTCGGTCGCGATGAGCGCCGCCTCGCGGGAGTTCCACTTCCCCAGCAGCTCCGGCGAGGGGGCGGTGCCCATGAGGCCGGGATGGATCATGCCGGTGAACTCGACGCCGGGGACGTGGCGGGAGGTCGCCCTCTCGCCGCGGAAGTCCCACACGGCCTTGTAGCGTCGGGGAACTGGTCGGTGAGGAAGCTGCCGCCGTTGCGCTTGGCGAAGATGCCGGTGTAGCCCCAGCCCTGCCCCGCGAGCGGGCCGTCGTCCTCCTGCGGGATCGGGCCGACGTCGAGGATGTCCACGATCAGCAGGTCGCCGGGCTTCGCCCCCTCGATGCGGAAGGGCCCGGAGAGGGTGTGGACGGTGTGCAGGGGCGCGGTGGCGATGTCCTCGGCGGAGTCGTCGTTCTTGATGTACCCGTCGAACCACTCGCGGCAGTCCACGCGGAAGGTGTCGCCGGGCCTGACGCTGACGGCCGGCGGGATGTCCGGGTGCCAGCGGTTGTGACCGAGGATCGTCTGCTCGGTGAAGGGCTTCGCGGAGTCGAGGGGGAACACGTTCTGGGGCATGCTTCTCCTTCCACAGCGACGGGTCCGCGGATCGGCCCGCCGGGTCCTGGGCCGCGTTCAGGGACGCGGCAGCCGCGCGTGGCGCGGGTCCGTCGAGGTGCGGGTCGCGGCGGGCCGCGCGCCGGGGACGCGATCGACGACGGCGGGTTCGTGGGCGCTCTTCGCGGCGCGGTCCAGCAGCTGTCCGGCGGCCGAGCCGAGCCGGCCGAGGCGCGGGGCGCTCATCCGCCGACGGGCCGGCGCACCGCAGTCGGGGCAGAGGAGGTCCTCGTCGCGGGCGCTGATGGGCACCGAGCGTTCGTACTCGTGCGCGCCCTCGCAGCGGAACTCGTAGATCGGCACCGGACCCTCCTGTCGCCTGCGCTGCTTCGCCGTGATGCTCATCATAGGCACCTCGCGGCGGTTGCGCCGCCTCCGGCGGCCGGGCGGTCGCCCGGCGGGAATCGGGCGGGAGCGGGCGGGTGCCGGGCGCGGAGCAGGGGCTGTGCGGGAGCCGGGCTCAGAGCGGGAGCTTGAACCCGAGATGGCTCGGGGCGTAGCCGAGCCGGGTGTAGAAGCGGTGGGCGTCCGTGCGGGCGGCATCGGTGGTGAGCTGGGCGAGGGCGGCGCCGTGCTCGCGCCCCCAGCGATGGGCCCACTGCATCAGCGCGGTCCCGAGGCCGCTCCCCCGCGCGTCGGCGGTCACGCGCACCGACTCGGTCTGCAGGCGCAGCGTCCCTCCGCGGGAGAGGGACGGCAGCAGGGTCAACTGGAGCGTGGCGAGCAGCGCGCCCGCCTCGTCGCGCGCCGCGAGCAGGAGATGCGCGGGATCCTGGTCGATCGCCGCGAAGGCCCGGCGATAGGGGCCGAGCTCCGGGGCCTCCCGCTCCCGGCCCAGCACGTCGTCGGCGAGCAGGGCGACGAGCTCGGGCAGGTCCGCCTCGCTCGCGCGGTGCAGGGCGACGGGGCCGGTGGGGAGGTCCAGGATGTCCAGAGCGGTCATGGATGCCATTGTGCGCGTGCCCGCCAGGGGGTGGGCACGCGCTCCGGGTTCCCGTCCTCGGCACAATGGCCTCATGAACGTGTCCCCGTCCTCCGCCACGCCCTTCTCCCCCGGCATGCCCCGCAGCGCGCAGCTGTCCTTCTCGGACCAGCCGGCCTGGATCGTCGCCGACGAGGTGGTGGGCGGCTGGACGCTCCTGATCGGCGGCGTGGAGCAGTCCCACGTCGACCTCGAGGACCCCGCGCGGCTCGTCCACGAGTACCTGCGCCGGATGGGCAACGTGCTGGACCGGGTGCGGCCGACCGGGGACCCGCTGCGCATCGCGCACCTCGGCGGCGGGGCGCTGACCCTGGTCCGCTACGTGCAGGCGACCAGGCCCGGCTCCGCGCAGCTGGTGATCGAGATCGAGCGGGAGCTGCCCACCCTCGTCACCACCGCGCTGCCGCTGCCGGAGGGCACGGAGCTCGAGGTGGTCATCGGGGACGCGCGCGAGGAGCTCGCCGCGCTCGGGGAGCGGGAGTTCGACGTGATCGTGCTCGACGTCTTCTCCGGCCAGGACTCCCCCGCCCATCTCGCCGGGGCCGGGTTCTACCGCGAGGCGCTCGCCCGTCTGGGCGCCGACGGGCTGCTGATGGTGAACGTCGGCGACGACGCGGGGCAGCTCTTCCTCGCCGCGCAGGTGCGGGAGCTCGAGGCCGCCGCGGCGGAGGTGGGCGTGCCGGGGGTGTGGACGCTCACCGATGCGCAGCTGCTGACCCGCCCGGCCGACGGGAACATGGTGCTGCTGGCCGGCGGCGCGCTCGCCTCCCCGGCGGTCGAGGACTGGCGCGCAGCCTGGCTCGCGGCCGGGCCGCATCCGGCCGCCGTGCTGGATCCTCACGAGACCGAGGAGGCCGTCGGCCGCGTCGGCCGCTCCTGACAGGTCGCCCCCGTCTGCCCGCCGCTGCCCGGCCGGTGCAGACGGGCCGGCCCCGCCCGGGACGATGACGGCCGCCGCCCCGGTGACGGGGCGACGGCCGTCGTGGCGAGGTCGGCTCAGACCAGCTCGATGCGGGCGCCGGGGTCGTTCATCACGATCACCGGGGTCACGGTCGGGTGCCCGGCTGCACGGATCGCGGCGAGGTCGGCGCGCAGCAGCGGCGTGCCGGCGACGACGCGGTCTCCCGTCTGCACGAGGGTCTCGAAGCCGTGCCCCTTCATCTCCACGGTGTCCAGGCCCACATGGATCAGCACCTCGACGCCGTCCTCGAGGGTCAGCGCGACGGCGTGACCGGTGGGGAACACGTGGGCGACGGTGCCCTGGGCCGGGGCGAGCACGAGCCCGTCGCTGGGCTCGATCGCGATGCCGGGGCCCATGATCCCCTGGGCGAAGGTCGGGTCCGGCACCTGGTCGAGCGGCACCGAGGTGCCCTCGACGGGCCGGCGCAGGCGCACGAGGGAGGACGCCCGCGACGCGGTGGCGCTCCCGCCTCCCGCCTCGTCGGCGTCCTGCTCCTCGAGGGCGCGGACGTCCTCCTCGGCGACGGGCCGGTCCGTGCCGCTCATGATCCGCTCCATCGCGTCCTTCACGAACTGGACGGAGGTCCCGTAGATCACCTGGACGGAGTGCCCGCCGGGTTTCATGGTCCCGGCGGCGCCCGCGCGCTTCAGCGCCGCCTCGTCGACCTTGGAGACGTCCGCGAGCTCCATCCGCAGGCGCGTCGCGCAGTTCTCGAGGTCGGTGATGTTCGAGGCGCCGCCGAGGGCGGTGAGGAAGGCGGTCGCGGTCGCGGCGTACCTGCCGTCGCTCGCGGCGTCCTCCCCCTCGACCCGGCCGTCGAAGGAGTCGTCGCGGCCGGGGGTCTTCAGGTCGAACCTGAGGATGATCCAGCGGAAGGCGAGGAAGTAGACGGCGAACCAGAAGATGCCCATCAGCGGGATCGCCCACGGGTTCTGCGCCATGGGGTTCACCCAGCCGAGGACCAGGTCGATGAACCCGCCGGAGAAGCCGAAGCCCATCCGCACCGGCAGCAGGGCGCTGATCGCCATGGAGATGCCGGTGAACAGCGCGTGGAGCAGGTACAGGCCGGGGGCGAGGAACATGAACGCGAACTCGAGCGGCTCGGTCACGCCCACGAAGAACGCGGCGACGGCGCTGGAGAAGAGCACGCCCGCGGCGACCTTGCGCCGCGAGGTCTTCGCGGTCACGTACATGGCCAGCGCCGCGCCGGGCAGGCCGAACATCATGATCGGGAAGAAGCCGGTCATGTACTGGCCGGTGACGCCGTAGGTGCCGGAGCCGTCCAGGAAGTTGCCCAGGTCGTTGATGCCGGCCACGTCGAACCAGAACACGGAGTTCAGCGCGTGGTGCAGGCCCAGCGGGATCAGCAGGCGGTTGAGGAAGCCGTAGAGGCCCACGCCCACCGGCCCGAGCGTCAGGATGAACTCGCCGAAGGCGACGAGGCCGGAGAACACCAGGGGCCAGATGAAGAACAGCGCCAGGGCCAGCACGAGGGAGAGCCCGGCGGAGACGATCGCGACGGAGCGGCGGCCGGAGAAGAAGGCGAGCGCGTCGGGCAGCTCGGTCTCCTTGAACCTGTCGTAGGACCAGGCGCCGATCAGGCCGCACAGGATGCCCACGAACACGTTCTCGAGGTTCGAGAAGGCCAGGTTCACGGCATCGGGCTCGATGCCCTGGAACAGGGCGACGTTCTCCGGGGACAGCAGCGTGGTCACGACCAGCCAGGAGACGAGGCCGGCGAGCGCGGAGGTGCCGTCGGGCTTCGTGGCCATGCCGAGCGAGACGCCGATCGCGAACAGCAGGGGGAGGTTGTCCAGGAGCGCGCCGCCGGCGGTCTTGAAGAAGACGCCGACGAGGTTCGCGTCGTTCCCGGTGGCGGTCAGGATCCAGTAGCCGATGCCGCTGAGGATCGCGGCGACGGGGAGGACGGCCACGGGCAGCATCAGCGATCTGCCCAGGCGCTGGAAGAACTTCATCAGGGCCTCTCAGGAGGGAGGGGCACGGCGGATCCCGCGGCGAGGCCGAGGGGCGGGGTGCACCCGGTGGTGGTCAGGGTCGGTGCGGGGCGCGGTGGTTCCCGCTCCCCGGTCCGGGATCGCGCCGACGTGCGGTGGCGGCGCGGCAGGACCTGCCAGGCGCCCGTCGGACCGGCGGCGTCGCCGAGGTGGGTCCCGGTGCGGGGGCCGACGGCATTCTCGGGCCGCGTGGACGTTATCACGCCGGCGTCCCCGGCCCCGATGGCCGGCTCCGGGGCCGGCACGCACCCGCCGGCTCCCTCTCCTGCTGTGCATACAGCCGCAGTCCGCCAGCACAGAGATCCTCGCGGACCTCGCTGAAACACCCCCTCTCTGCATACACTCATGCCATGCGGGCCAGTGACCGCGCCTACACAGCGCTGCGCGAGGAGATCATCGACGGCTCCCTCGCGCCCGGCACCGTGCTGGGCGAGGTCGAGCAGTCCCAGCGCCTGGGCCTCTCCCGCACCCCGCTGCGCGAGGCGCTGGCCCGGCTGGTCTCCGACGGGCTCGCCGAGCCCGCCGCGGGCCGCGGGATCGTCGTCAGCGCCGTCTCCCTCGACGAGGCCGCCCCGCTGTTCGACCTCCGCATCGCGCTGGAGACGCTCGCGGCCCGCCGCGCGGCGGAGCGCATCGCACGGTCCGACGGGACGTCCGGCGCGCGGGGCGGGGCCGACGCCTTCGCGGCTCTCGCCGACCGCTTCGAGCAGGCGCGCGGCCTCCTCGCCGCCGGCACCGACCCCACCGCCTACTACGCCCTGACCCGTGAGCTCGACGCCGCGCTGGACGCCGCCTGCCAGAACGCTTATCTCGCCGAGTCCCTGCGCGGCCTGCGCCTGCACCTGGGCCGGCTGCGACGCCTGGCGCGCAACTCCCCGGACCGCCTCGCCGACTCCGCCCGCGAGCACGCCGACATCGCCCGCGCGATCGCCTCGGGGGATCCCGAGCTCGCCGCGGCGAGCACCCTCGTCCACCTCCGCCGCGCCCTCGCCCACCTGCAGGGCGCAGACCCCACCGACCCCGCCGCACCCGCCCACCAGGAGACCACCGCATGATCGACCACGACGTCCGCGTCCACCGCTCCGAGGAGAACCTCGCCCACGAGGACCAGCTGGCCTGGAGGATGGCGCAGGTCGCCGTCGACCCGGTCGAGGTCGAGCCCGAGGTCGCCGAGATGGTGATCAACCGCGTCATCGACAACGCCGCCGTCGCCGTCGCCTCCCTCACCCGCGCCCCGATCGTCTCCGCCCGCGCCCAGGCGCTCAGCCATCCCGCCCCCGCGGGCGGCACCGGCTCGAGCGTGTTCGGCCTCGAGGCGCGCACCTCCCCCGAATGGGCCGCCTGGGCCAACGGCGTCGCCGTGCGCGAGCTCGACTACCACGACACCTTCCTGGCGGCGGACTACTCCCACCCCGGCGACAACATCCCGCCGCTGCTGGCCGTCGCCGAGCACACGGGCCGCACCGGCGCCGAGCTGCTGCGCGGCATCGCCACCGGCTACGAGCTGCAGGTGGACCTGGTGCGCGCGATCTGCCTGCACGAGCACAAGATCGACCACGTCGCCCACCTCGGCCCGTCGGCCGCCGCCGGGATCGGCACGCTGCTGGGCCTTCCTGCGGAGACGATCTTCCAGGCGATCGGGCAGGCGCTGCACACCACCACCGCCACCCGACAGTCCCGCAAGGGGGAGATCTCCACCTGGAAGGCGCACGCCCCCGCCTTCGCCGGGAAGATGGCCGTGGAGGCGGTGGACCGGGCGATGCGGGGCCAGACCTCCCCGGTCCCGATCTACGAGGGCGAGGACGGGGTGATCGCCTGGCTGCTGGGCGGCCCGGACGCCCGCTACACGGTGCCGCTGCCCGGGCCGGGCGAGGCCAAGCGCTCGATCCTGGACACCTACACCAAGGAGCACTCGGCCGAGTACCAGGCGCAGGCCTGGATCGACCTGGCCCGTCGCCTGCACGCCGAGCACCCCGAGCTCGCCGACCCCGGCAGCGTCGACTCGATCCTGCTGCGCACCTCGCACCACACCCACTACGTGATCGGCTCGGGCGCGAACGACCCCCAGAAGTACGACCCGACCGCGTCCCGGGAGACGCTCGACCACTCGATCCCGTACATCTTCACGGTCGCCCTGCAGGACGGGACCTGGCACCACGTCGACTCCTACGCCTCCGAGCGCGCCGCCCGCGAGGACACCGTCGCGCTGTGGCGGAAGGTCACCACCGAGGAGGACGCGGAGTGGACCCGCCGCTACCACTCCCTGGACCTCGCCGAGAAGGCCTTCGGCGGCGAGGTCGTGATCACCCTGGCCGACGGGAGAACGCTGCGCGACGAGATCGCGGTGGCCGATGCGCACCCCCAGGGCGCCCGGCCCTTCGCCCGCGCGCAGTACATCGACAAATTCCGCTCCCTCGCCGACGGCGTGCTCGAGGAGCGCGAGATCGCCCGCTTCCTCGACGCCGCGGAGAACCTCGCGGAGCTGCCCTCCGGGCAGCTGCATCGCCTGAACGTCCTGGCCGCTCCGGGCGTGCTCGACCCGTCGGCCGCCCCGAAGGGACTGTTCTGATGCTGTCGAGCACCCGCACCCCCGCCCAGAAGCGGCAGGACCTGCGCTCCCTGCTCACCCCCGGCGCCGCCGCCCCGTTCCCTGGCGCGTTCACACCGCTGTCCGCGAAGCTGATCGAGGAGAAGGGCTTCCCCGGCGCGTACATCTCCGGAGCCGTGATCGCGAACGAGCTGGGCCTGCCGGACATCGGCCTGACCACCCTCAGCGAGGTCGCGACGCGCGGCGCCCAGATCGCCCGCTCCACCGACCTTCCCTGCCTGATCGACGCCGACACCGGCTTCGGCGAGCCGATGAACGTGTCCCGCACGATCCAGGAGCTCGAGGACGCGGGGCTCGCGGGCTGCCACATCGAGGACCAGGTCAACCCCAAGCGCTGCGGGCACCTGGACGGCAAGACCATGGTCGACCTCGACACGGCGACCAAGCGGATCCGCGCCGCCGCCGACGGCAGGCGCGACCCCGGCTTCCTGGTCATGGCCCGCACCGACCTGCGTGCGACCGACGGCCTGCCCGCCGCGATCGACCGGATGAAGGCGCTGGTGGACGCGGGAGCCGATGCGATCTTCCCCGAGGCGCTGGCGGACCTCGGCGAGTTCGAGCAGGTCTGCGCGGCGCTTGACGTCCCGGTGCTCGCGAACATGACCGAGTTCGGGAAGTCGCAGCTGTTCACCCGTGAGCAGCTCGCCGAGGCGGGCGTCGCGATGGTGATCTACCCGGTCACCCTGCTGCGCGCCGCGATGGGCGCGGCCGAGCGGGTGCTGGAGACGATCCTGGAGACCGGCACGCAGGAATCCCGTGTTCCGGAGATGCTCACGCGTGCGCGGCTGTACGAACTGGTGGACTATGAGTCCTACAGCCGCTTCGACGCCTCGGTCTTCGACTTCGAGGTCCCCGCCGCGCACGGCACCGACCCGCACGCCCCCGACCGGACACCGCCGTCGACGAAGGAGTGAGCCCCATGAACCATGCCACCGACACCTCCGAGATCAGGAAGGGACTGAACGGCGTCGTCGCCGACGTCTCCGCGATCTCGAAGGTGAACCCCGAGACCAACTCGCTGCTCTACCGCGGCTATCCCGTCCCGCAGCTCGCGGCGACACAGTCCTTCGAGGCGGTCGCCCATCTGCTGTGGACCGGGGAGCTGCCCGAGGCCGACGAGCTCACCGCGCTGCAGGAGCGCTTCCGCGCCCACCGCGGCCTCGACCCGACGGTCAAGCAGGCCCTCGATGCGCTGCCGACGACCTGCCACCCGATGGACTCGGTGCGCACCGCCGTCTCGGTCCTCGGAGCGCTGGACCCCGACGCGGAGGACTCCTCCCCCGAGAGCGAGCTCGCCAAGGCCGAACGGCTCACGGCGCAGCTGCCGGCCGTGATCGCCTACGAGCAGCGTCGGCGTCGGGCCGGGGGACCGACCGAGCCGGTCCCCGCCCGCCAGGACCTCGACCACTCCCAGAACTTCCTGTGGATGACGTTCGGCGAGGAGGCGGCGCCCGAGGTGGTCGACGCCTTCCGCGTCTCGCTGATCCTCTACGCCGAGCACTCCTTCAACGCCTCGACCTTCACCGCGCGCGTGATCACCTCGACCCTCGCCGACCTCCACTCGGCCGTGACCGGGGCGATCGGCGCGCTCAAGGGCCCGCTGCACGGCGGGGCGAACGAGGCGGTCATGCACACCTTCGACGAGATCGGCATCCGTCCGGAGGAGTCCGGCGCCGAGGCGAAGGAGCGGGCGAGGGCCTGGATGGAGGACGCCCTCGCGCAGAGGAAGAAGGTGATGGGCTTCGGCCATCGCGTCTACAAGCACGGCGACTCGCGCGTGCCCACCATGAAGCAGGCTCTGGACGCGATGATCGCCCACACCGGCCGCGACGAGATCCTGGGCCTGTACGACGGGCTCGAGCAGGCGATGGACGAGGCGAAGGGCATCAAGCCGAACCTCGACTACCCCGCCGGTCCCGTCTACCACCTGATGGGCTTCGACACCGAGCTGTTCACGCCGCTGTTCATCGCGGCGCGGGTGACCGGGTGGACGGCCCATGTGATGGAGCAGCGGGCGTCGAACGCGCTGATCCGTCCGCTGTCGCAGTACGACGGGGTGGACGAGCGGCCGGTCCCCGGCGCCTGATCCGGCCGGTGCCGCGAGTCCTGGCGCTCAGGAGCCGGGGAGGTCGGGCAGGGCCGCGGCGGCGGCGCGGATGTGCTCCGCGGTCAGCCTCGCGGCCTCCTCGGCCTCCCCCGCCCGGAGCGCGTCGAGGATCTCCCGGTGCTGGGCGCGGAGCATGTCGGCCATCGCGTCCCAGTCCTCGACCTTGGTGAAGGCCTCGAGGATCGGCGCGCGCAGGGAGGCGCGGATCGCCCCGGTCATCTCCGCGAACAGCGCATTGCCGCCTGCGCGGGCGATCGCGACGTGGAACTCGGTGTCCGCGTCGTTCAAGTCCTCGCGACTGACGCCGGGACGGTCCATCCTCGTCAGGAGCTCCTCGAGCTCCGCGAGCGCCCCCGCGTCCGCGCGCTCCGCGGCGAGCGCGGCGCTGGCCCGTTCGAGCAGGATCCTCGTCTCGACCACGTCGTGGACGGGGAAGTTCGCGAGGGCGACGTGCAGCCGCAGGAAGCGCTCGAGGGCTGCGCGGGGCAGCGCGGCGACGAAGGTGCCGGCCCCACGTCCGGAGCCGACCTCGGAGCGGAGCACCCCGTGGGCCTCGAGCACCCGGATCGCCTCGCGCACCCCGGTGCGGCTCACCTGCAGCCGGGAGGCGAGCTCCCGCTCGGGCGGGAGCAGGTCCCCGACGGCCAGCGCACCGCTCATGATCTGGTCCTCGATCGCGTCGATCACCAGCTCGTGGGTGCTGCGACGGGACACAGGACCCCAGGCCGCACCGCCGGCTCCGGCCGTGCTCCGATGCGGTCCGACCTCCGAGTGGTGCGCGTTCTCGACCATGGGCCCGTTCTAGCACGGCTGGCTCTGCGATCGCACGGCCCGCTCTCCCCACCGGACTGCGCAGGACGCATCCCGTCCCGGTCCGCTCCGGTCCCGTCCCGTCCCGTCCAGGGGGTTGCCTCGCCGCCGCCCTGGCCCTACGATCGCCATGTGGTCGGACCACACCGTGGTCTTCCGCTCCCTCTCCCTCACGACTCACCAGGCACGACATCGACGGCGATGCAGTGCAGCACCGCCGCTGACGTGTCTCGGAGGTTCCCATGTACACCCCAGACCTCGCACCGCTGGCCGGCAGCCTGATGCTGTCCTCGCTCGTCGCGATCCTCCCCCTGCTGACGATCTTCGTGACCCTCGGAGTGCTGCGCTGGAAGGCGCACTGGGCAGGCCTCTCGGCACTGGCCGTCGCAGGCCTGGTCGCCGCGCTCGTCTACGGCATGCCCCTGGACCTCGTCGCCCTCTCCGCCTCGCAGGGGTTCGCCTTCGGGCTCTTCCCGATCATGTGGATCGTGCTGAACGCGATCTGGCTGTACGAGCTCACCGTCCGCAGCGGACGCTTCGAGGACCTCCGCCTGGTCATCGACAGGATCTCCGACGATCCCCGGGTCCAGGCGATCATCATCGCCTTCTGCTTCGGCGGCCTGCTCGAGGCCCTCGCCGGCTTCGGCGCCCCCGTCGCGATCACCGGCGTGATGCTGATGGCGGTGGGCTTCACCGCGATGCGCGCCGCGACCGTGGTGCTCATCGCCAACACCGCCCCGGTCGCCTTCGGCGCGATCGCGATCCCGATCATCACCGCCGGCAACCTCACCGGCATCCCGTACCAGCACATCGGCGCGATCATCGGACACCAGGCGCCGTTCCTCGCCGCCGTGGTGCCGCTTTTCCTCGTGCTGCTGGTCGACGGTCGGCGCGGGGTGCGCCAGCTCTGGCCGCTCGCGCTGGTGGTCGGCCTCGTCTTCGCGATCAGCCAGTACGTCTCCTCGAACTTCATCTCCGTCGAGCTCACCGACATCATCGCCTCCCTCGCCGGGCTCGGCGCCGCGGTGCTCATGCTGCGCGTGTGGAAGCCCGTCGGTGGGAAGGACGCCCTGGCGAACATGCACCGCGAGCGCGAGACCGAGCAGGCCGACACCCCGCGGGACGGGGCCGGCGCCGTCGCGGCCGCCACCCGCACCCGACCCGACACCGCCCTGACCTCGGGCCGCGTGCTCATGGCCCTGTTCCCCTACCTGCTGGTGATCCTGGTCTTCTCCGCCTCGAAGCTGGTGCCGGCGCTGAACTCCTTCCTCGCCTCGACGGATCTGAAGATCCACTGGCCGGGTCTGGACGGCCGGGTGCTCACCGCCGCCGGGGAGGTCTCCACCAGCACGGTGTACACCCTCCAGTGGCTCTCCTCGCCGGGCACCCTGCTGCTGCTGACCGGGATCGTGGTGGCGCTCGTCTACCGACTCGGCGCGCGGGACGCCGTCGACGTGTACGTCACCAACCTCGTGAAGATGCGCTGGTCGATCCTCACCGTCGCCGCGGTGCTCGCGCTCGCCTACGTCATGAACCAGTCGGGGCAGACGATCACCATCGGCACCTGGATCGCCGGCACCGGCGCCGCCTTCGCCTTCCTCTCCCCGATCCTGGGCTGGCTCGGCACCGCGGTCACCGGCTCGGACACGAGCGCCAACGCCCTGTTCGCGACGCTCCAGCAGACCGCCGCCGAGAAGGCCGGGCTCGACCCGGCGCTGCTGGTGGCCGCGAACACCTCCGGCGGTGTGGTCGGCAAGATGATCAGCCCCCAGAACCTCACCATCGCGGCGACCGCCGTAGGCCTGGTCGGCCAGGAGTCCGCGATCTTCCGCCGCGTCATCTGGTGGAGCCTCGGCATGCTCATCGCACTGTGCCTGCTGGTCGGGCTGCAGTCGAACGTGCTGTCCTGGATGATCCCCACCCTCTGACCCGCTCCCGCTCGCCCCGATACGACCGCCCGACACGAAGGAGGACCCATGGTCCAGCGTCAGATCCCCCGCCCCTCCGAGCTCCTCGAGCTCATGAAGTTCAAGAAGATCGACCTCGACCCCAAGCGGCGACGGCTCTCCTCGGCGCTCACGATCGAGGACCTGCGCACGATCGCGAAGCGACGCACTCCCGCCGCGGCCTTCGACTACACCGACGGCGCCGCCGAGCGGGAGATCTCGATGCGCCGCTCCGTCGAGGCCTTCGAGGACATCGAGTTCCACCCCTCGATCCTGAACGACGTCTCCTCGGTGGACACCACCACCCAGATCCTCGGCGGCAGCTCCGCGCAGCCCTTCGGCATCGCCCCCACCGGCTTCACCCGCCTGATGCAGACCGAGGGCGAGATCGCAGGTGCCTCGGCGGCCGGCGAGGCCGGTATCCCCTTCACCCTCTCGACCCTGGGCACGACCTCGATCGAGCACGTCAAGGAGGCCAACCCGCTGGGTCGCAACTGGTTCCAGCTCTACGTGATGCGCCAGCGGGAGATCTCCTACGGCCTGGTGGAGCGCGCCGCCGAGGCCGGCTTCGACACCCTCTTCTTCACGGTGGACACCCCCGTGGCCGGTGCACGGCTGCGCGACTCCCGCAACGGCTTCTCGATCCCGCCGCAGCTCAGCCTCGGCACCGTCGTCAACGCGATCCCGCGCCCCTGGTGGTGGTGGGACTTCCTGACCACGGCGAAGCTCGAGTTCGCCTCCCTCTCGGAGACCGGCGGCACCGTCGGGGGGCTGCTGAACTCCGCGATGGATCCCTCGATCGACTTCGAGGACCTCGCCGAGATCCGGAAGATGTGGCCCGGGAAGTTCGCGGTCAAGGGGGTCCAGACCCTCGAGGACGCGAAGAAGCTCGCCGACCTCGGCGTCGACGCGGTCGTGCTCTCCAACCACGGCGGCCGCCAGCTGGACCGCGCCCCCGTGCCCTTCCATCTTCTGCCCGAGGTGTCCCGCGAGATCGGCAAGGACGTCGAGATCATCCTGGACACCGGCATCCGCAGCGGTGCCGACATCGTCGCCGCGATCGCGCTGGGCGCCGACTTCACGATGATCGGCCGCGCCTACCTCTACGGGCTCATGGCCGGCGGCAAGGAGGGCGTGGACCGCACCATCGAGATCCTCGCGAGCCAGGTCGAGCAGACCATGAAGCTGCTGCAGGTCCCCACCCTCGCCGATCTCGGTCCGCAGCACGTCACGCAGCTCGGCCGCCTCACCCGCCTCGGCGAGGAGGAGCACCGCTCCCGGGTTCTCTGACCGGCCCGTCGCGGGGCACGTCGGCCGGTCCGACGCGCCCCGCCGCACGTGTACATCAGCGGCGCGGAGTCCTAGGGTCGAGCCATGACCCCCGACGACGCCGCCCCTGCCGCTCCCTCCCTCGACGACCGCCGCGCCCCGGACATCAAGCCGCGCAGCCGCACGGTCACCGACGGTCTGGCCGCCACCACCTCGCGCGGCATGCTGCGCGCGGTGGGGATGGGCGATGCGGACTGGGACAAGCCCCAGATCGGCATCGCGAGCTCCTGGAACGAGATCACCCCCTGCAACCTGTCGCTGGACCGGCTCGCCCAGGCCGCGAAGGAGGGCGTGCACTCCGGCGGCGGGTACCCGCTGCAGTTCGGCACCATCTCGGTCTCCGACGGGATCTCGATGGGGCACGAGGGCATGCACTACTCGCTCGTCTCCCGCGACATCATCGCCGACAGCGTCGAGACGGTGATGCTCGCCGAGCGGCTCGACGGCTCCGTGCTGCTGGCCGGCTGCGACAAGTCCCTGCCGGGGATGCTGATGGCCGCGGCGCGCCTCGATCTCGCGAGCGTCTTCGTCTACGCGGGCACGATCATGCCCGGCCGCGCCGCACTCTCGGACGGCACCGAGAAGGACGTGACGATCATCGACGGCTTCGAGGCCGTCGGCGCCTGCGCCCGCGGGCTGATGAGCCGGGAGGACGTCGGCCGGATCGAGCGCTCCATCTGCCCGGGCGAGGGCGCCTGCGGCGGCTTCTACACCGCGAACACCATGGCGACGGTCGCCGAGTCGATCGGCATGTCGATCCCCGGCTCGGCCACTCCCCCGTCGGCCGACCGGCGCCGCGACGCCGACGCGCGCCGGGCGGGCGAGGCCGTGGTGGGGATGCTGAGGCAGGGCATCACGACCTCCGACATCATGACCAAGGCCGCCTTCGAGAACGCGATCAGCGTGGTCCAGGCCTTCGGCGGCTCGACCAACGCAGTGCTGCACCTGCTCGCGATCGCGCACGAGGCGGGCGTGGACCTCACCCTCGAGGACTTCGCCCGGATCGGCGCGAAGGTGCCGCACCTCGCGGACCTCAAGCCCTACGGCCGCTACGTCATGAACGACGTCGACCACGTGGGCGGCATCCAGGTCGTGATGAAGACGCTGCTGGACGAGGGCCTGCTGGACGGGGACTGCCTGACCGTCACCGGCCGCACGATCGGCGAGAACCTCGAGGTGCTGAAGCCCCGCCCGGCCGACGGGACCGTGCTGCGCCCGGCGACCGCGCCGATCGCCCCGACCGGCGGGATCACGATCCTGCACGGCTCGCTTGCCCCCGAAGGCGCGGTGGTGAAGTCCGCGGGCTTCGAGGAGGACGTCTTCGAGGGCACCGCGCGCGTGTTCGAGCGGGAGCAGCATGCGCTGGACGCGCTGAACGACGGCACGATCGACCACGGCGACGTGGTGGTGATCCGCTACGAGGGCCCCAAGGGCGGGCCGGGCATGCGCGAGATGCTCGCGATCACCGGCGCGATCAAGGGCGCCGGGCTCGGCAAGGACGTGCTGCTGATGACGGACGGCCGCTTCTCCGGCGGGACGACGGGCCTGTGCGTCGGCCACATCGCCCCGGAGGCGGTGGACGGCGGGCCGATCGCGTTCGTGCGCGACGGGGACCGGATCCGCCTGGACGTCGATGCGGGCACCCTCGACCTGCTGGTCGACGAGGCGGAGCTCGCCGCACGGCAGGAGGGCTGGGAGCCGCTTCCCCCGAAGTTCACCAAGGGCGTGCTGGGCAAGTACGTGAAGCTCGTGAAGTCCGCCTCCCGCGGCGCGATCCTCGGGGACTGAGCGGAGCGGGGACGGCTCAGGGCCCGGCGACGAGCAGCACGAGGGACCCCTCGTAGCGCGGCAGGGTGCGCAGTGCGCCGTGTCGGGCGTCCCAGGTGCCGTCGAGCAGGTCACCGGCGAGCTCCCGGGTGAAGCGGTCGATCACCGCGGGCTCGACGAGGCTCCAGGCCGAGCAGGCGCGCTGCGCCTCGAGATCGAGCAGGTGCTCGGGCCGTCCGTAGTAGGCCTCGGTGAACCCGTCGGTGCAGCCCTGCGGGATGAGCACGGTGCTGATCGAGACGCTGCCGCCGAGCCCGTCGGCGAGCGCGTCAGGCGACGGGTAGCGGCGCGCCTCGACCTCGAGCACCTCCGGCGCGTACTCCCGCACCCAGAACTCCTCGACGCGGCTCGGGTCGCAGGTGAGGATCACGACCGGGCCGCGCGTCACGCGTCGGAGCTCCGCCAGGCCCGCAGGAAGGTCCTGCCATTGGTGGACGCTGAAGGTGGTCATGGCGGCGTCGAAGGAGTCGTCGGCGAAGGGCAGCTGCTCGGCGGTCGCGTCCACGGCCGGGGCCAGGTGGGCGGGGCGCTGGGCCCGCATCACGGCGGAGGGCTCGACGGCGGTGACCTCCCGGTCCGTCGGCTCGTAGGAGCCCGCCCCGGCGCCGACGTTGAGCACGGTGCGCGCCTCGCCGAGCGCCTGCGCGATCACGGAGGCGAGGCGAGGGTCGGGGCGTCGGTAGCGGGAGTAGGTGGACCCGAGGGCGCCGTAGTCCGCATCCCCCGCGCTGCCGTCCTGCCTGCGCTGTGCCATGGGTGTCAGCCTAGTGAGCGGTGCGACGGAGTGGTCGAAGGGGTCCCGCCGCCCGCGTCGCTCCGCTCGTCTGTCACACCCCGCTCCTAGGCTCGTGAGCATGTCGCCGTCGCGCCGCTCCGCTGCGCGCTCTGTCCCCGCCGATGCGGTGCGGGCCGAGCGCGAGCGGATCCGTGCGCTCCTGCTCGCGCAGCGTCCCGAGCTGGGCGTTCGCCTCGCCGTCGGCCCGAGCGGTGCGCTCGTGATCCCGCTGCGCAGGGGCGGGAGCGTCGAGATCGGCAGGATGCGCCGACGCGGCACGCCCCGTTGGGTCGTGGTCGCCCCGTCGGCGGCGGGCGCGCGGGTGCGGGAGCCCGCGACGCCGGGCGCGATCGTCCGGGTCGTCCTCGCCGCGCTCGACGAGGACGCGACGGGCAGGTCGCTCAGCGCGGTGCGATGAGGTCCGCGAGGATCTCGATCTGGGGGCGGAGGATGCCCTCGCCGAGGGCGACCGCATCGGGGCCGAGCTGGCCGAACAGGTGGGCGCTGATCACGCCGACGAGTCCCGACCAGGCCGTGACGGCGCGGGCGGCGGTCGCGGCGTCGGCGTCGATGTCGAACTCGCCGAGGTGCTGCGCGAGCAGGTCGGCGACGGAGGGGGCGAGCGCCGGCGACTCGCCGAGCGGTCGATCCCCCCGGGCCGCGTCGGCCGCGATCGCGAGCACCTCTCGGGTCACCTGCGTGCCGGGGGCGTTCGTGGTCTCCGACGGCGCCGCATAGCCCGGGACCGGGGTGCCGTACAGCAGCGACCAGCGCTCCGGGGCGGCGAGCGCCCAGCTCGACATCGCCCCGCCGAGGGCGAGGAAGCGCTCGCGCGGTCCGTCGCCGGCGCCCGCGAGGCGCTCCTCGACCACGGCGGCGAGGTCCTCGTAGGCGTCGACGATCAGCAGGGTCAGCAGCTCGTCGCGGCTGGCCACGTAGCGGTAGACCGCCGAGGAGACCATGCCGAGGCCGCGGGCGATCTCGCGGACGCTGAGGCCGGCGACGCCGCTCTCGGCGAGCTGGGCGTTCCCGAGCTCGACGACGCGGGCCATGGTGCGCTCCCGGGCGAGGGCGCGGGATGTCGGTGCAGCGTTCATGCTCCGCATCCTCCCACACTCCGAGAGCACTGCTCTTGACGTCGAACCGAGAGCGGTGTTCACTGTTCTCGACAGAACAGAGAGCAGTGCTCACTTCCGGGAGGCAGTCATGCATCACCTCGTCATCGGAGAAGGACAGATCGGCCGCGCGATCATCGAGCGGGCGCTCGCGGACGGCGACACCGTCACCGTGCTGCGCCGCACCGCGAAGGACCCCTCCCCCGGGATCCGGCGCGTCGCCGGGGACGTGCTCGACCCGGCGGCGCTCGGGGCCGCGATCGACGGCGCGGACGCCGTCCACGCCACCTTCCACGCCCCCTACGACGCCCGGCTCTGGCGCGAGCAGCTCCCGCCCCGCGAGCTCGCCGTGCTCGACGCGGCCGCCGAGCGCGGGATCCCCGTCGTCCTCCCCGAGTCCTTCTACGGCTTCCAGGGCGGAGCCGCATCCCTCGCCGAGGACGCCTCGCCCAGTCCGCAGGACGAGAAGGGACGGGTGCGGGTGGAGCTGCTGGCCGCGCGCCGCGCGCACCGGGCCCGCACCCTCAGCGTCATCGCCTCGGACCTGATCGGGCCGAGCACCGTCGGCACCGGGGCGGCGGTCGCGACCGCGATGGTGATCGAGCCGCTGCTCACCGGGCGCCGCGCGATCCTGTTCGGCCGGGCCGACGCGCCGCACACCCTCACCCACGTGCCGGATCTCGCGGCGGCGATGCTCCACGCCGCCCGCCGCGCCGAGCACCTGACCGGAGCCGCGGGCGATGCGGTGCTGAACGCCCCTGCCGCCCCCGCCCGCACCCAGCGGGAGCTGATCGCGGAGGCGTCCCGGCTCGTGGGCGCGCCCGCCCGTCGGCCGATCCCGATCCCCCGCGCAGCACTGACCCTGCTCGCGCCGTTCAACACCTTCGCCCGTGAGCTCCACGGGATCTCCGGGCTCTGGTACGGGCCGTGCGTGCAGGTGCCGGGGCGTCTCGAACGGGAGGAGGGGCTCGTCGCGACGAGCTGGGAGGACGCGGTCGGCGCAACGGTCAGGGCAGCGCAGGGCGCCCGCGACACAGGGGCTGTTAGCGTCGCCCCATGAGCGACTCCGCTGCCCCCGTCGGCCCCTCCCTCCATCTCTCCGTCGTGATCGACCGCCCCTGGCGTCGTGTGTACGAGTACGTGAGCGATCCGCGGAACCTGCCCCGCTGGGCGGCGGGCCTCGCCGGCAGCGAGGTGCAGCGCGAGGTCTCCCAGTGGTCGATGAGCTCGCCGATGGGGCGGGTGCTGGTCAGCTTCGTCCCCGAGAACGAGCTGGGCGTGGTGGACCACACCGTCACCCTCCCCACCGGCGAGTCCGTGCTGAACCCGCTGCGGGTGCTGACGCTGACGGAGGAGAGCTGCGAGGTGGTGTTCACCCTGCGCCGCGGTTCGATGAGCGAGGCCGAGTTCGACGAGGACGCCGCGGCTGTCCGGGCCGACCTCGAGACGCTGAAGGGGATCTGCGAGCAGGGCTGATCCTCCGGGCAGGGATGCCCAGGGGTGTCGGGCCAGCCCGACACCGACCGTCCCGGTGACAGGATGGGCCTCCCGGCGATCCGGCCCGAGAGTGGAGGCATGACCACGATGACCCTGCCCCGCACGGCCGACGAGACCCCCGCCCCGGCCCGGGGCGTCGGCGCCTGGGCGTCCCGGATCGGCCGCTTCCTCGGCTACTCGTTCCTCGCCCTGGTGCTCGGCGCGATCGGCTTCTCCCTCGTCATCGCCCTGCTCTCGGCGGGCGCGGCGACCGTGGTGGTGTGGGTCGGGCTGCCGATCCTGGTGGGCGGGGTGCTCGTCGCCCGCGGCTTCGCGGCGGCCGAGCGGGCCCTGCAGTCCGCGATCCTCGGCACGCACCTGCCCACGCCGCTGCCGAAGCAGCCGCGCGCCGGCGCCGGGTGGGTGCGACGGATGCTCACCCCGCTCACCGATCCGCAGCGCTGGCTGGACTCGCTGTGGGTGCTGGTGAACTTCCTGCTCGCCCTGATCACCTTCCCACTCGTGATCGGCTGGACCCTCGGGGCGATCGCCACGGTCGGCGGGCCGGTGGCGACGCTGATCCTCGAGAACGTACTGCCGCCGGAGGAGACCGACGGGCTGGGCACCCTGCTCGGCGTGCCCGAACCCTACGTGCTCCCGGCCGATGCCCTGCTCCAGTTTCTCGCGGGCCTGTTCTTCCTGTTCACCGTCGGCCCCGTGGTACGGGGGCTGACCGCGCTTCATCAGGGGGTCGGCCGCGGGCTGCTGAGCTCGCGGCACGAGGAGCAGCAGCGGCTCCAGCGCGCCGAGGAGTCCCGTGCCGCGGGCCGCTCGGCGGAGTCCGCGGCGCTGCGCCGCCTCGAGCGGGACCTGCACGACGGTCCGCAGCAGCGGCTCGTGCGCGCCTCCATGGACCTCGCCCGGATCGAGTCCCTCACCGAGAAGGATCCCGAGCGGGCACAGGCCGTGCTGCGCGAGGCGCGAGAACAGCTGGGTCTCACCCTCGACGAGCTGCGTCGGCTCTCGCGCGGGATCGCCCCGCCGATCCTGGTGGACCGCGGCCTGCCGGCGGCGCTCGCCGAGCTCGCGGCGATCTCCCCGCTGCCGGTGCAGGTCGAGGCCCCGGAGCTGGACCTGCCCGAGCATGTCGAGATCGGCGTCTACTACGTCGTCTCGGAGGCGCTGACCAATGCCGCGAAGCACTCCGGGGCCGGGTCCGTCGTGGTGGAGGTGGCTCGGATCGGCGAGGATGTGCGGGTGAGGATCGAGGACGACGGGCGCGGCGGTGCGGAGATGCGCACCGGCGGCGGGCTCGCCGGGCTCGCAGGACGGGTCGCCTCGCTCGAGGGCGGGCTGAGCGTGCACTCCCCCGAGGGCGACGGCACCCGGGTGGAGGCGGTGATCCCGTGCGCGTCCTGATCGCCGACGACTCGGCGCTGCTGCGCGAGGGACTGCGCCTGCTGCTGGAGGATGCGGAGCACGAGGTGGCGGGCACCGCCGCGACGGGCACGGAGCTCGTGGCCCGGGCGCTCGAGCTGCGGCCCGACCTGGTGATCTCCGACATCCGCATGCCTCCCTCCCACAGCGACGAGGGACTGCGGGCCGCGAAGGAGATCCGGGCCGCGTGGCCGCAGGCGCCGATCGTCCTGCTGAGCCAGTACGTGGTGGTGGGCTACGCGACCGAGCTCATCGAGTCCGGGGCGGAGGCGACGGGCTATCTGCTCAAGGACCGGGTGTTCGACATCCGCTCCTTCCTCGAGTCGATCGAGCGGGTCGCCGCGGGCGGGGTCGCGATCGATCCCGATGTGGTCGCTCAGGTGATCGCCTCCCGGCGTCGCTCGCCGCTGGACGACCTCACCCCGCGCGAGCGGGAGGTGCTCGAGCTGATGGGCGAGGGACTGACGAACGCCGCGATCTCCGAGCGGCTGTTCCTCAGCACTGGAGCGATCGAGAAGCACACCCAGCGGCTCTTCGCGAAGCTCGGGCTGAGCGACGACGCGAGCGTGCACCGGCGGGTGACGGCGGTGCTGACGCTGCTGGAGAAATAGTCGATCCGTCGCGTCGCACGGCGCATCATTCCTCCACAGTCGGGGGCTGTGCACAATTCTTGTCGAGGTATTGACAGGCCCACTTCCTCGCATTTTCCGCGGTCAACCCAAGGCGTCAACATCGAACCGTTCCTCCGACGGATCCGACAGGGCGCGCGCGACGGGCAACCACTCGTCACATAGAGCATGACCAGCACTCTCACCGCGCAGACGCCGCTACGGCCACCTCAACCTTTCCTCAACACACCCACGTTCTCCACAGTTCTGTCCACATTTACGAGGAGGCCGTCGGATTCATCCACAGATTCCCCTCAGGCCTGGTGTCACAAATCGCACACAAGTACGATGGAGGCATGGCTCACACGAGACGGCAGGACGACGGGGACCGCCCCGGTGGGGACTCACCCCGCCCCGGCGCAGAGCCCCCGTCGGCCCGCGCGTCCGGGCCTCACGGCGGTTCTGAGCCGGCCGGCGGTTCTGCAGCGGTCGACGTCCTGGATCGGGCCGCCGCGCAGCTCGCAGGCCTCGGCGCCGATCCGTCGGCCCGCGAAGTCCTCGCCGAGCTGCTGACCTCCACCCTCCACGCCTTCACCCGCACCCGGTCGACGCGCGATCCGCTGCCGGACACCGCCCCCGGCAGCGCCGAGGAGGCCCTCGCCGTGCTCGCCGGGCTCGATCACCTGCGCTCCGCACTCGCCGCGATCGACTCGACCTGGCAGGTGCAGGCCGAGCAGAGGATCGCTCGCGACGACGAGGCCCACGACGTCCCCGCCTCCCGCCGTGGCAAGGGTGCATCCCACGAGATCTCGCTCGCCCGTCGCGTCTCCCCCTCTTCCGGCTCCTACTCCCTCGCCGCGGCGCGCCGGCTCGTCCAGCAGCTGCCCGGCACCACCTCTGTGCTGCGCAGCGGACGGCTCACCGCAGAGCAGGCCTCGACCGTCGCGACCACGCTCGACGGCGCCTCCCCGGAGACCTGTGCACGGATCGACCGACTGATCGCCGAGGAACCCGACGCGCTGCAGGGGCGTGGGAGGAAGCGCCTGGCCTCCGAGCTGCGCGGCATGGTCCAGCAGCTCGAGCCCGAGGGCTCACGGGACCGGGCCGAGCGCGCCGCACGCGCACGCCACGTGACGATGACGCCGCTGGCCGACGGGATGGCGCGGCTCAGCGCGGTGCTGCCCGGCCTCGAGGCGGCCTCCGTGATGCAGACCCTCCACGCCCGCTCCGAGTCGCTCCGCGCCGCCGGCTCCCGCACACCCGCACGCGCCCTCGAGGCGGACCTGCTGGTGGATGCCGTGCTGCGAGCAGCCCCCACGGGCACCGCCCTCACCCCCACCGCCGCCCGGCCACGGCTCGACCTCGGCATCGTCATCACCGACAGGGCGCTGCTCGGTCGCGGTGACGAGGAGGAGTGCGCCCTGCTCGAGGGCTACGGAACGATCCCCGCCCACGTCATCACCGACACCCTGCAGGGCCGGCCTCCCGGACGGATCCGCGAGGTGGGGTCCGAGGATCCGCCGGTCATCAGCGGGACTCCTGCTGCGGAAGGTCCGTTCGACCCGGACGATCCCGTAGGGACCAACGATCCACACGGTGCCGGTACCAGCGATCCACCGGACCCATCCGCCTCGATCGAGCACCCCGACCAGGAAGCCGCCGCGGTCTTCCGTCGGCTGTACGCGAGTCCGCGCCCGGGCGAGCTGGTGGCGATGGAGTCCCGGGCGCGCGCCTTCCCCGTCGGGCTCTCCCGGCTGATCCGTCTGCGGGACGTCACCTGCCGCACGCCCTGGTGCAATGCGGTGATCCGCCACATCGACCACGTCGTGCCCCATCACCGCGGCGGGCCGACCAGCTACGAGAACGGCCAGGGCCTGTGCGTGCGCTGCAACCTGGCCAAGGAGCACGGGCAGTGGGAGGTCACGGCAGCCGACGCGGAGGCCGGGGCCGGGGCCGAAGCCGGGGCCGGGGCCGGGGCCGACGGCTCGACCCGACATCGCTGGATCAGCCCGCACAGAGCCGTCGGCTACTCGTCCCCGCCGAGCGTGATCCCTCCGCCCCTCCGCGCCGAAGGGTCCGCTCATACCTCTGGGAACGACTCCGCCCCGACGGAGGACGGGGGCTCCCCGCTCGGCGGCGATGCAGGAACTCCGTGACTCCCCCCGCCCCCGCCGCCTACGCTCGCGCTGACAGCCGACGAAGCGACTGGATCCCGGGTCAGCGGACCTTCCGGGCCAGCGTCGTGATGACGTGCCAGTGCTTCTTCTCCGCGAGGAAGCGGCCGTCCTCGTCGCGCACCGAGCGGTCGATCACGTGGAAGTCGCGGAACATCGCGTCGATCTCGTGGAGCGGGAGCGTGGCGACATCGGGCAGCTCCGCCCAGGAGTCGTTGGGGCCGAAGAAGTCCACCGCCATCACGCCGCCGCGGGGGAGGGCGCCGACGAGCTTCGCCCACACCTCCGGCAGCGCCTCCGGGCCGAGCAGGCCCAGGGTGTAGGTCGAGTAGACGATCTGCGCGGACGGGAACCCCGCCACGTCCTGGATGTCGGTGTGGTGGAAGGTCACCGAGCCGCTCATGCGCTCGTTCTCCACCAGGCGGGCAGCGAGGGTGTCGTCGCTGTCGTAGGCATGGACCTGCCAGCCGCGCCGGGCGAACTGAAGGGAGTCGGCACCAGCGCCGGCCCCCAGATCGAGCACGACCCCGGGACGGCGGTCACCTCCGGCCGCAGAGATCGCCTTCCCCACGAGCCGACGGGCGGGACGGCCCGCGGCGTGGGCGTTCAGCGCCGCCCAGTCAACCTTCTCCGCCGTGTCCATGTCTGTCAGGCTCCACCATGCCGATTCCCAGTTCAACTTCCCGTGACCCAGGCCGCGTCCTATTTCGTCACGGGCGAACAGGAGCCTCTCGAAGGGTCACCGCGCGACGCCTCTAGGATGGCGGGATGACGGCCACCTCCCTGCGGATCGCCGCGGTCTGCCTGCACACCTCCCCGCTGACCGAGCCCGGAGGCGCGGATGCGGGCGGCATGAACGTCGTGGTGCTCGAGCAGTCCCTCGCCCTCGCCCGGCTGGGCCACCGCGTCGACCTCTTCACCCGACGCTCCGACCCCGACGCCCCGGCCGTGGTCGAGGTCGCCGACGGGGTGCGCCTGCTGCACCTCGACGCGGGTCCCGCCGGCCCCGTCGCCAAGAGCGAGATGGACGCGACGATCCGGCCCTTCCGCGAGCAGCTGCGGCCGCAGCTCGCCGACGGCGAGTACGATTTGGTCCACTCCCACCACTGGTTCAGCGGCGTCTCCGCCCTGCCCCTCGCCCGGGAACTGGACCTCCCCCACCTGCAGTCCTTCCACTCGGTCGCGGCGCCCGAGGGCTCCTCGACGCTCGAGGCCGGGGAGCCGGCCGAGTCCGAGGGCCGCATCCCCGGCGAGCAGTTCGCCGCGACCGGCTCCGACCTGGTCATCGCCGTCTCCGACGCGGAGGCGCGCACCGTCGTGGAGCGCTACGGCGTTCCCGGAGAGCGCCTCGCCGTGGTCCGCCCCGGCGTGGACGTGGACCGCTTCCACCCCTGCGAGGACGTGCAGGCCCGGCGCCACCGCCCCACCCTCCTGTTCACCGCGCGGATCGAGCCGCTGAAGGGCCCCGACCTGGCGCTCGAGGTCCTCGCTCGGATCGACCCCGCACGGGGCGCGCGGCTCGTGCTGGCCGGCTCCGCCGCCCCCGCCTTCGCCGAGTACCTCGAGTCGCTGCGGGCCCTCGCGAAGGACCTCGGCGTCGAGGACCGGGTCGAGATGGTCGGCACCCTGGACCGCGATCAGCTCGCCGAGGCGATGCGCTGCGCCGGCGCGCTGCTGCTGACCAGCTGGTCGGAGACCTTCGGCCTCGTCGCCCTCGAGGCGCAGGCCAGCGGCACTCCCGTCCTCGCCTGGCGCGCGGCCGGCGGCGTGCGGGAGGCCGTCGCGCCCGACGGCCCGGTGCAGGGCAGCCGCGACCCCGACGTCTGGGCCGAGGCCCTCGAAGCGCTCCTCGACGACGAGGACCGCTACGCGGCGGCGGTCCGCGCCGCCCGCGAGTTCGCCGCCTCCCGCACCTGGGAGGCGACCGCCGAGGCGCTCGCCTCCCAGTACACCCGTCTCGTGGAGGAGCGCGCATGAGCACCGACCCCTGGCAGCTGCTCGGGACCGCACGCACCGTGCTCGCCGTCCACGCCCATCCCGACGACGAGTCGCTCTCCACCGGCGCGCTGCTCGCCGCGCTCGCCGCCGACGGCACCCGCGTCGTGCTCGTCACCGCGACCCGCGGCGAGGAGGGCGAGATCGTCCCCGGCGCGGTCGCCGACGGGGACGAGCGCCCCCTCGAGGAGATCCGGGAGCAGGAGATCGATGCCGCGACCGCCGCGCTCGGGATCGCCGAGCGGCACTGGCTGGGCACCGCTCCCGCGCTCGCGCCCGGCGCGGCCCCGCGCCGCTACCGCGACTCGGGCATGGCCTGGGTGCGCGAGGGGCTCGCCGGCCCCTCCCCCGACGCCGGCCCCGACAGCTTCTCCCTCGCGCCGCTCGAGCAGGCCGCGGACGACCTCGTCGCCCTCGTCGAGCAGTCCCGTCCGGACGTGCTGATCGGCTATGACGACGAGGGCACCTACGGGCATCCCGACCATGTGCGCGCCCATCACGTCGCCGTCGCCGCGGCCGAGCGGACCGGCGTGCCGCTGGTGCAGATCGCGAGCGACGCCGCGGCACCCGGCACCGTGGTGCGCGAGCTCCCGCAGACCGCGGACGCGGTGAAGCGGGCGGTGGGCTCCTACCGGACCCAGCTCACGCTGCGCGGACCGGTCGAGGGCGGGTTCGCGATCCGGCACGTCGGCGGGCAGGACGACACGGTCGCCCTGCGCACCGGGCTCCGGGGCTGAGCACCTCGCTCCGGGGTCTCAGAGGCTGACGTCCAGCAGCGTCGGCAGGTGATCGCTGGCGCCCGAGAGCCGCTCCTCGCCGACCCGCGCGGTGGAGCGGACGGCCCGCGCGTCGCGCACCCGCACGCCCTCGCCGACGAGGATCGCGTCGATCCGGCGCACCGGACCGGCGGCCGGGAACGTGTGCTCGGTCTGCCCGGCCGGGTCCCGCAGCAGCGGGTCGAGCAGACCGCGCGCCGCGCCGTCGGCGGTCTCGTTCAGGTCGCCGCCGCCGATCACCGGCGCCCCCGCCCCGCGCACCAGC
This sequence comes from Brachybacterium atlanticum, assembly GCF_025669985.1. Classification (NCBI taxonomy): domain Bacteria; kingdom Bacillati; phylum Actinomycetota; class Actinomycetes; order Micrococcales; family Dermabacteraceae; genus Brachybacterium; species Brachybacterium atlanticum. The sequence continues at coordinate 43,988 of NZ_JAKJJW010000025.1, forward strand.
GCCGCGACGTGCTCGGCATGGCGCAGACGGTTGTCCTCCTGCAGCGCGAAGTGGAGCGAGGAGACGACGACCTCGCCGCCGCCGGGGACCGACAGCCGTACCGCGGCGACCCCGCGCGGGTAGGTCGAGTTCAGGTCCGTGACGCTCTGCGCGACCGGGTGCATGCCGCGGCGGATCACCTGCGCGGCGACGTCCTCGGTCGCGAGGATCGCGAGGCCCCGCCCGCCGAGCCCGCCGACCAGGACCCGTCGGCCGATGCGCCGGGCGAACCAGGCCAGCCGCGTCGTGGGCAGCACGAAGCGGGGCGCCTCCTGGACCAGGAGCACGTCGGGGTCGAGATCCTCGACCGCCTCGATCAGCGCATGCAGGTCGCCGCGCAGCTCCCACAGGTTCCAGGACAGGATCCGCAGGTCCCAGCCCCCGCGACCCGAACTGCCTCGGGCGGCGCTCACGGGATCGGCTCCTCGGCCACCTGCGGGGCGATCACCCGCTCGACGAGGTTCGCGAGCTCCTCGACCTCGTAGCCGGGCCAGCCGAACAGGACTCGCCTCCATTCGGGCGGGACGGCCTTGTGGCCGAGCGCCGCCCCCATCAGGGAGCCGGTGATGCAGGCGACGGTGTCGGTGTCGTAGCCGGCCCGGGCCGCGGCCTCGAGCGCGGCGACCAGTGCGTCGCGCTGGGCGAACTTCCCCTCGGGGATCGGGCCGACGCCGGCGATCGCCGCCCACGCCGCCTGGAAGGCGCCGACGACCCAGCCGTTGCGGCGGAACATGACCGGGGTCGACTCCTCCGCCTCCTCGATCCGATCGAGCCAGACCGTGCGGCGCTCGGGCTCGAGCTGGTCGAGGCCGACGCGCACGTCGAGCTCGCCGGTGAGGATCGCGTGGCGCACGGCGAAGCCCCACAGGATGCAGGCCTCGATCGTGTCCGGATGCACGTGTGTCAAGCGGCACACCGAGGCGATCGCCTCGGCCGCGTCCGCGTCCGGGGAGAGCAGATAGGGCAGCACCGAGGCGTGGGCGCGCATCAGCGAGCCGTTGCCCGCGGAGGTCGGGTGGTCCTCGTGCGCCTTCGCGGCCGCGGCCCGGAAGTCGACCGCGCGGGGCGCGTAGTGGCCCGCCTCGCGGCCGATGTCCGCCGCGGAGCGCAGCACGTGGGAGGTGAGGTTCCCGATGTCCGGGGTGCCCAGCGACCACGAGTACCACTCGCGCGCGATGTGGTCCTGCGCGGACTCGAGCCGCAGGTCATGGTGGTCGGAGGCGGCTAGAGCGGCTTCGAGCACGACGATCGCCATCGAGGTGTCGTCGGTCCACTCCCCCGGCTGCCAGCCGAGCACGCCGCCGCCGATCATGGCGATCTCCTCGGAGTCGACGACGGGGGCCTGGAACTCGTAGGGCGCTCCGAGCGCGTCCCCGGTCGCCGCGGCCACGACGGCGCCGACCGCCCGCTGCCGCTGCGCCGCGGTCAGCCCGGGGGGCTGGGAATGCTTCTCGTCGGTCCTCACGAGCCCATGGTTCCACAGGTCAGGCCCGGGCCGAGCCCCGTTACCCTGGTGGGGACCGAGAAGGAGCCCCATGACCGACACCCCCGCGGAGCCCCGCCCGCACTGCGACGACCCCCACGATCCCCATGACCACACCGGTCATGACCATCCCCCCACCGGGGCGGATCTCGTCCGGGACCTCGTCAAGGGCCTGTCGATCCAGGCCCTGCTGATCCCCGCCCTCGCGATCGTGATGCTGGTGGCGATCCTGCCCTTCGCCCCCACCACGCCTGTGCCGCTGCTGCTGGGCATCGGGCTGGGCGCCCTGCAGCTCGTCTCCCTCGTCGCGACGAGCCTCTTCGTCGCCCGCACCCGCCGCCAGCTCGCCGTGAACCCGGGGCTGGTCGCGGTGCGCAGCGTGCTCGAGGAGGTGCTGCGCATCGCCGCGGTGCTGCTCGCTCTCGTGCTGTGGCCGGCCGACATCCGCTCCGAGCTCGGGGTGTGGGTGGGCGCCGGCTGCGCGCTCGTGTGGATCGTGCTGGCGACCGCGCAGACCGTCGCGACCCGGCGCCGCATCGCCACGCCCGGCGACTGGTCCGAGGAGGCGATCTCGACCCTGCTCTCCCAGCGCGTCGGCGCCCGCGAGACCGTCGTGATGCGCCTGCTGGACGTGCTCGGCACCGTGATGTTCCAGCTCGGCGCGACCGTGCTCGTGATCCTCTCGCCCGTGCTCGCCGTCGGCACCGCCGTGCTCTCGATCGGCACCGGGTTGTCGACCCTCGTCCTCCAGCGCAGGCCTCCGGCGGAGCGCTCCCGCACCCCCTGGGCGTACATGCCCGTCGCCCTCGGTGCGCTGACCCTCGCCCTGGCCGTGCTCGGACTGCTGAGCCTCTGACCGACCGACCCCACCACCCCTGCAGGAGCCGATGATGACCGCAGCCCTCCCCTCCGGACTCGACCTCGAGCAGGTCGACGCCGCCGCCCGCCCCCAGGACGACCTCTTCGGCCACGTCAACGGCCGCTGGCTCGCCGAGCACGTGATGCCCGCCGACCGGTCCAGCGACGGCGCCTTCCACGCGCTGCGCGACCTGTCCGAGGAGCGGGTGCGGGAGATCGTCGAGGAGGCGGCCGACGACGTCGCGCGCAGCGCGGACGAGACGGGGAGCCTGCCGGTCCCGACCACCGACCATGCCCGGATCGGCACGCTGTACCGCATGTTCATGGACACCGAGGCGATCGAGGCCGCGGGCCTGTCCGGCCTCGCCGACCTGCTCGACGAGATCGGGGCGACCGGGGACCTCGAGGGCCTCGTGCGCCGGATGGCGGCGCCCGACTCGGGGGCCTCGGCGGTGCTCGCCTACGTGTGGACCGACGACCACGACTCCTCCCAGTACCAGGTCAAGATCCATCAGGGGGGCCTCGGCCTGCCCGACGAGTCCTACTACCGCGAGGAGCACCACGCCGAGACCCGCGAGGCCTATGCCGCGCACCTGGCGAACCTCGCCCGCCTCGCCGAGCTGCCCGGCCGTGCCGGGCTCGCCGCCGGCGGCCCCGAGGAGCTCGCCCGCGCCGTGCTCGACTTCGAGACCCGCCTCGCCGCCTGCCACGTCGACGTGGTCCGCCTGCGCGACCGGGAGAAGTCCGACAACCCCATGGACGCCGCGCAGCGCCGCGAGCTCGCCCCCGCCTTCCCCTGGGACGCGTACATCGAGGGCACCGGCGCGCCGGCCGCGGCCTTCGACGTGGTCTCCGTCGGCCAGCCCGAGTTCGTCTCCGCCGCCGCGGAGCTGCTGGCCGGGGAGGACCTCGCCGTGCTCCGCACCTGGCTCGCCCTGCACACCGTCTCCTCCTACGCCCCCTATCTCCCCGCCGCGCTGGTCGAGGAGGACTTCGACTTCTCCGGTCGCGTCCTCTCCGGTGCGGAGGAGCTGAAGGAGCGGTGGAAGCGGGGCGTGGCCCTGGTCGAGGGCGCGGTCGGCTTCGCCGTCGGCCGCGAGTACGTCGCCCGGCACTTCCCCGTCGCCCACAAGGAGCGGATGACCGCGCTGGTCGACGCCCTGATGGACGCCTACCGCGACTCGATCAGCTCGTTGGACTGGATGACCCCGGCCACCCGCGAGAAGGCGCTCGCGAAGCTCGAGAGGTTCACCCCGAAGATCGGGTACCCGGAGAAGTGGCGCGACTACGACGGCCTCGAGCTCGTCCCCGGCGACCTCGTCGCGTCCGTCCGCGCCTCCCGCCGCTTCGAGGCGGACTTCGAGTTCTCGAAGGTCGGCGGGCCGATGGACGAGACCGAGTGGCACATGACCCCGCAGACGGTCAACGCCTACTACAACCCCGGCCGGAACGAGATCGTCTTCCCCGCCGCGATCCTCGAGCCCCCGTTCTTCGACGCGGAGGCCGACGACGCCGTGAACTTCGGCGGGATCGGCGCGGTGATCGGCCACGAGGTCGGCCACGGCTTCGACGACCAGGGCTCGAAGTACGACGGGGACGGCAACCTCGTCTCCTGGTGGACGGCGGAGGACCGCGAGGCCTTCGACGCCCGCGCCGCCCGTCTCATCGCGCAGTACTCGGAGCTCTCCCCGCGCGAGCTCGACGACTCCCACCGCGTCAACGGCGCCCTCACCATCGGCGAGAACATCGGCGACCTCGGCGGGCTCTCCATCGCGGTCAAGGCCTATCTCGCCAGCCGCTCCGAGGAGGAGGCCGCGGCCGAGCTCGACGGGCTCACCGGCCTGCAGCGCGTGTTCTGGTCCTGGGCGACCGTGTGGCGGGGCCGGAACCGGCCGCAGGAGGCGATCCGCCGCCTGGCCGTGGACCCGCATGCGCCGATGGAGTTCCGCTGCAACACGGTCGCCGGGCACCTCGACGAGTTCCACGAGGCCTTCGACGTGCGCGAGGGCGACGGCATGTACCGCGCCCCCGAGGAGCGGGTGAGCATCTGGTGAGGCCCGATCCGCCCTTCCACGTCGGGCGGACGGTGCCCTCCTCCGTGGGCTGGACCCGCGTCGTCGTCACCGTGGTGGCGGGCCTGATCGTGTCGGGCCTGCTGCTGCAGCGCGGCTCGGCGCCGGGCGCGATCGCGGTGCTCGCCGCCTTCGCGCTGCTGGCGCTGTGGACGTGGATGGGCCAGGCCACCCGCTTCGTGGTCGACGGGAACGGGGTCACCGTCAGCCTCGGCGGCTTCCTGCCCCGCCGGGTCTGGCCGATCGAGGACTTCCGCACCGTGCAGCTGCGCGAGATCCCCACCGGCACCGTGGGCGTCGCCCTCGGCGGCTACGGCTGGCGGCGCGGGAGGGCGATGACCCCGAAGCCCGAGGAGCTCACCCCCGTCGGCCGGCGGAAGATCTTCACCCTCGCCGAGCAGCAGCGGCCCTACCGGATGCTGGTCACCCGGCCGGGGACGAGCGTGGAGATCATCGGGACGAAGGACACCTGCTACATCCTCTCCCCCGTCGACCCCCAGGCGGCCGCCGATGCGATCGACCAGGCCATCCGTGCCCGCCGCTGAGCGTGGTCCTGGGCTAGACTGTCTGCTCGTCATCCACTGACAGGGGAGCACCGTCCGGTGCTGAGAGTGCGCCGACGGCGCAGACCCTCGAACCTGATCCGGCTCGCACCGGCGTAGGGAGTCGGGATTTCCGTGGAGCACCGCCGGTGCTCCGCGCCCCTTCCAGGACCTGGGAGGAGACGTGATGACTCGTTATCGCACCGTCGATCTGCTGGTGACCGTGCTGATCGGGGCGGCCTTCGGGGTCGCCTTCCTCGGCTACGGCCAGCTCTACACCCTGATCGGCCCGCTGACCGCGGCGTTCAAGCCTGCCGAGGGGCTGCTGGCGGGGATCTGGTTCCTGCCCGCCGTGCTCGCCATCCTGCTCGTGCGCCGGCCCGGGGCGGCGCTGCTGGCCGGACTGCTCGCGGCCGTCATGTCGATGCTGCTGGGCAGCCCGTGGGGCTGGAGCACTGCGGTCTCTGGCCTCATGCAGGGCGGCGGGGTCGAGCTCGCCTTCCTGCTCACCCGCTACCGCCGCTTCACGCTGCCCCTCGCCGTGCTCGGCGGAGTGCTCGCCGGGCTGCTCGAATGGGGCTGGGAGAAGATCGTCTACTACCAGGAGATGAGCTGGCTGTTCTCCGGCACGATGCTCGCCTTCTTCCTGCTCTCCGGCGCGGTGCTGGCCGGCGGTCTCGGCTGGGCGGCGAGCCGGGCGCTGGTCGCGACCGGCGCAGTGGACTCCCTGGCCTCGGGCCGGGAGGCGGCCCGCGCGGTGGAGGCCTGAGCACCGGGACCGTCCCGGCCGCGTCCGTGCACGTCGACGGGCTGCGCTGGCGGCCGCTCAGCCGGCGCGAGCCGACCATCGAGGGGCTCGACCTCGCGATCCCGCCCGGGCAGCGAGTGCTGCTGGCCGGGGCGAGCGGCAGCGGGAAGTCGACCGTGCTGCGGGCGCTGGCCGGGCTGCTGGACCCCGAGGACGGGGACGGCGAGGGGCTCGTCCCCGCGCCCAGCCGGCCCGGGGAGCGGGGCCTGCTGCTGCAGAACCCGGTGCACGCCCTCGTCGGCGCGACCGTCGCCCGCGACGCCGCCTTCGGACCGGAGAACGCGGGCCTGCCCCGGCCGGAGCTCACCGAGCGCGCGACCCGGGCGCTCGAGGCAGCGCGAGTCGACCTCGACCCCGAACGGGCGCCGCTGGACGCCTCGGGCGGCCAGCAGCAGCGGATCGCGCTGGCCGGCGCACTGGCCCTGCGCCCCGACCTGCTGCTCCTGGACGAGCCGACCTCCATGCTCGATGCCCCGACAGCCGAGGAGGTGCGCCGGGCGATCCTCGCGGTCACGGGCCGCCGCACCCTCGTCGTCGCCGAGCACCGGATCGGGCCCTGGCTGCCGCACGTGGACCGGCTGATCGTGCTCGGCCCTCGCGCCCGGGTGCTCGCCGACGGGCATCCGGACCAGCTCCTCTCCCACCGTCGCGAGGTGCTGATCGAGGCGGGAGTGCTCGAGGACGAGGCCGCCGCCGAGGAGGCACCGGGCCCGGCCGAACCCGGCGAGGCCGTCGCCGCGCTGCGCGGCGTCACCGTGCCCGCCCGGGGGCTCACCGTGCCGCAGGAGCTCGAGCTGCGCGCTGGGCGGCTGACCGCGCTGACCGGCCCGTCCGGTGCGGGCAAGACCTCCCTCCTGCGCGTCCTCGTCGGCGCGACGGAGCCGGGCGCGGGCGCCGTGTCCCGCCCCGAGCCCTCCCGGATCGCCCTCGTCCCCCAGGACCCCGAGCACTCCTTCGTCGCGACGACCGTGCGGGAGGAGGTCCTCGCCTCTCCCTGGGCCACGGACGAGGACCTCGCGGACGAGTTCCTTCAGCGGGCGGGCCTCGCCCCGCTCGCCGGCGCCCACCCCCACCGCCTCTCCGGCGGCGAACAGCGCCGTCTCGCGATCGTCGCGGCCCTCGCCCAGCGCCCCGACCTGCTCGTGCTCGACGAGCCGACCGTGGGCCTGGACGCCCGGCGGCGCCGCGAGGTGCTGGAGCTGCTGCTCGAGGCGAGGGCCCGCGGCACGGCGGTGCTCGCCGCGAGCCACGACGAGCTCCTCGTCGCCGCGGCCGACGCGCACCACGACCTGCCCGCCCCGGCGCCGGGCGCGGTCCCCACGCCCTCGCCCCGCCGGGTCCCGGCCGACGCGCTGAACCCGCTGACGCTGAGCCTGATCGGGATCCTCGCCGCGATCGGCTCCTTCGCCGTGCAGAGCTGGCAGGGCGGGCTGCTCGCCCTCGCCCCGACCGTGCTGCTCGCCCCGCTGGCGGTGCGGAGCCTGCGCGGCGCGGCCCTGCGCCTGCTCCCGATCCTGCTCTCCGCGGCGGGGCTCGCCTGGACCACGGCGCTGCTGGGCGAGGCGCCGGCGCTGTCCGGGGAGGCATGGCTCATCGGCCTGAAGGAGGCCGCGCGGATCACCGCCTTCGTCGCCCCCGGGGTGCTGGCTCTCGCCTCCGTGCGCCCCACCCCGCTCGGGGACGCGCTCGGCCAGCGCCTGCACCTGCCCGGACGGCCTGTCACCGCCTCCGTGATCGCGCTGGTGCGGGTGGGGCATCTGGGCCGGCAGTGGGCTGCGATCCTCGAGGCCCGCACCCGCCGCGGCCTCGGCGGTCCCCGCTCCCCCCGGGTGCTCGCGGGCGCCACCCTCGCCCTGCTCGTGGACACGCTGCGCGGCGCCGAGCAGCAGGCCCTGGCGATGGACTCCCGCGGCTTCGCGACCGCGACGCACCGCACCTGGGCGGCGCCGAGCCCCGTCGGCCCCGCGGACCTGCTGGGGGTCGTGATCGCGGCGGGGCTGCTGGTGTGGCCGCTGCTGGCAGAGCTGCTCGTCGGTGCTGCGTAATACGCTGGGGCGATGACCGACGACTCCCTGGATCCCGAG
>NZ_JAKJJW010000026.1:0-51222 GCF_025669985.1 Brachybacterium atlanticum
GGGCTCGGCCTGCGGCTCGGCGGTCGCGGCGGCGGCGCCACCGAACAGCATCGCCGCGGCCATCGCCGCTCCGGCCCCTGCGCGGCCGGCGCGGGAGACGGGGGTGACGGTGCGCATAGCGCGGCGGTGGGTGTGGTGCACGGTGTTCGACACGAATCGCTCCCAGCCCCGGGCTCAGCCCCCGCGCGTGGTCACGTCTCGCACCCTGTTCTCCGGTGCGCGGTGGGGCTTCCGGAAGGGATGTCGCGGACCTCTGCGCCGCGACACGCCCTCGAGACTAAGGGCTGGTCGCGCCCTCGTCAGGATGACTGGAAGCTTCTGGGGAAGGGCTTGACGGAGGCTTTACCCGGCGGCGATCGGAGTCACGTGGAGCTGGTCGGCGTCGAGGTCGCCGATCGCCACCTCCCCGCCCTCGGGGCCGTGGACGACGACGCTCGCCCCCACCCGCTCCACTGCGAGCCGTGCACCGGGAAGGATGCCGTGACGTGCGAGTTCGCCGAGCAGGTCGACATCGCTCTGGAGTCGCTCGCCGATGCGCTCGAGGCGGACCTCGCGGCTCTGGCCGTCCACGACCGCGCCGCGCAGCTCCTGGACTGCGGAGGTCTCGTCTTTACCCTCGTCCGTGGCCTGGGTCTCCTCGATCCCGAGGGCCGCGAGGCCGGGGATGGGGTTGCCGTAGGGGTCGACGTAGGGCGGGGTGATCTGGCGGGCGAGGCGCTTCTCGACCTCGAGGCTCATCACGTGCTCCCAGCGACAGGCCTCCTCGTGGACGTGGGCGTAGTCCAGCCCGATCACGTCCAGCAGGTGCCGTTCGGCGAGGCGGTGCTTGCGCATGACGTCGGTGGCGACCTCGGTGCCCTCGGCGGTGAGGCGGATGCGCCGCTGGTCGTCGAGGTGGAGCAGCCCGTCGCGCTCCATCCGGGCGACCGTCTGGGAGACGGTGGGTCCGGAGTGCCCGAGCCGTTCGGCGATGCGGGCGCGCATCGGGGCGATCCCGGCCTCGTGGAGCTCGAACACCGTCTTCAGGTACATCTCGGTGGTGTCGATGAGATCTCCGGACACAGGCCCCTCCTCGGTCAGCGCGACTGGCGAGGTCCAGCTTATCGGGCGCGCCGACGTCGGACGCCCCGTTCGCCCCGGGCCGAGCGGGGGCAGGGTCGGATCGGACCGACGGATCCCCTGGTCGCGGCTCCCCACCCTGCCCTCACCCCAGCAGCCCCAGGAGATGGAGCAGCACCCCGAGCCCGTTGAGCAGGACGTGGGCGAGGACGCACACCCACAGCCGTCGCCAGCGCCGCCACATCAGGCCCAGCGCGATCCCAGTGGTGCCCTGCAGCGCGATCACCTGCGCGGCGCTCTCCCACCAGGCCCCTCCCCCGTGGCTGAGGACGTGCATGAGGCCGAACAGCAGCGAGGCGAGCAGCAGTCCGGTCCACGGGCCGAGCAGCGCCTCGAGGCGGGTCTGCAGGAAGCGGCGGTAGATGAGCTCCTCGCCGAGACCGGCGGTGATCGCGGTCGCCGTCGCCGCGATCAGCAGGACCTCGAGGGGCGGCCAGCTCGCGGGGCCGCCCGAGGAGAAGGGGCCGACGGTCGAGAGCACGCCCAGCACGAGGGCGGGCAGTGCGATCACCGCTGCGCCGACCTCGGGTCGTCGGATCATGAGCGAGGCGCCTCTGCGCCGGGCGGACAGCGCGAGCACGACCGACGGGACCAGCAGGAACAGCGCGGCCTTCACCAGCACGTAGTCCTCGCCCGTGGGCAGCAGCGGCACGAGCAGCGGGAAGGCGAGGACCAGGCCCAGCAGCACCGCCGTCTCGGCGCGCAGGGCGTAACCTCGTCGCACGCTCAGCTCCGCCGCGCCGCGCCCCCGCGGCAGCAGCGCGGTGAGCGCCATCGCGGCCAGTGCCGGGACGAGCAGGAGGAGGACCGGCATCGGGGCGTAGCCGGGATCCCGGGAGACCACCACCCCGTCGGGATGGCGCCAGGCCGTCACCGCGATCGCGAGGACGAACAGCGCCAGCAGGATGCCGACGACGACGGGGCTGTCCGCTCGGGCGGTCCGGCCGGTGGGCCCAGGATCAGCGGGAGGGACGGTGGGGTCCGCACCGGGTCCGCCGGCGGGCGCAGGATCGGAGGGACGGACAGCGCGGCCTGCACCGGGCCCGCGATCGGAGGAGGCGGGGCGATGGGCAGGAGCAGCGGTCATGCCCCGATCCTGCCCTGCGGCCGCACGGAGGCGCCTCCTCCTCCCGGAGGAGATCCGCACCCTGCCCCTGCGGTCCGGAACGACTCAGCGCTTGAGACCTGCCCGTCGGGCCACGGCACCGCTCCTCCCCTGGACGGCGACGTGCCCCGGACCCGTGCGGGTCCGGGGCACGAAGGCCTCGCGCGCTCAGGAGCGCTGGGCGGGAGGGATCAGGAGAGGCCCTTGATGATCTCGCGCATGAGATCGGCGGTCTCGGTGGGGGTCTTGCCCACCTTGACGCCGGCGGCCTCGAGGGCCTCCTTCTTCGCCTGCGCGGTGCCGGCTGAGCCGGACACGATCGCGCCGGCGTGGCCCATCGTCTTGCCCTCCGGGGCGGTGAAGCCCGCGACGTAGCCGACGACCGGCTTGGTGACGTTGGCCTTGATGTACTCGGCCGCGCGCTCCTCGGCGTCGCCGCCGATCTCGCCGATCATGACGATGCCGGCGGTGTCGGGGTCGGCCTCGAAGGCCTTCAGCGCATCGATGTGGGTGGTGCCGATGACCGGGTCGCCGCCGATGCCGATGGCGGTGGTGAAGCCGATGTCGGCCAGCTCGTACATCATCTGGTAGGTCAGGGTGCCGGACTTGGAGACCAGGCCCAGCTTGCCCGCACCGGTGATGTTCGAGGGGGTGATGCCCGCGTTGGACTTGCCGGGGCTGATCAGACCGGGGCAGTTCGGCCCGATGATGCGGGTCGTGCCCTTGGCCTGCGAGTAGTTGAAGAACTCGGCGGAGTCCTTGACCGGGATGCCCTCGGTGATGATCACCAGGAGCGGGATCTCGGCGTCGATAGCTTCGAGCGCGGCGGACTTGGCGAACTTCGGCGGCACGAAGACCACCGAGACGTTCGCGCCGGTGGCCTCCATGGCCTCCGCCACGGTGCCGAAGACGGGCACCTCGGCGCCGCCCTCGAAGGACACTGACTGGCCGGCCTTGCGCGGGTTCACGCCGCCGACGATGTTCGTGCCGGAGTCGAGCATGCGCTGGGAGTGCTTCATGCCCTCCGAGCCCGTCATGCCCTGGACGATGACCTTGCTGTTCTCATCAAGGAAGATAGACATGTCGGGTGCTGCTCACTTTCCTGCGGCGGCGGCCTCGGCGACCTTCGCGGCGCCGCCGTCCATGGTGTCGGCCTGGGTGACGAGGGGGTGGGCGAAGTCCGCGAGGATCTTGCGGCCCTCCTCGACGTTGTTGCCGTCGAGGCGGACGACGAGCGGCTTGGTCGCCGCGTCGCCGAGCTTCTTCAGGGCGCCGACGATGCCGTTGGCGACCGCGTCGCACGCGGTGATGCCGCCGAAGACGTTGACGAACACGGCCGAGACCTGCTCGTCGCCGAGGATGACGTCGAGGCCGTTGGCCATGACCTCGGCGCTCGCGCCGCCGCCGATGTCCAGGAAGTTCGCGGGCTTGACGCCGTGCTTCTCGCCGGCGTAGGCGACCACGTCGAGGGTGGACATGACCAGCCCTGCGCCGTTGCCGATGATGCCGACCTCGCCGTCGAGCTTGACGTAGTTGAGGTCCAGGGCCTTCGCCTTGGTCTCCAGCGGGTCCTCGGAGGTGACGTCGACGAGCTCGGCGTGGGCCTCGTGGCGGAACGCGGCGTTGTCGTCCAGGGTGATCTTGCCGTCCAGCGCGACGATGTCGCCGGCGCCGGTCTTGACCAGCGGGTTGACCTCGACGAGCGTCGCGTCCTCCTCGCGGTAGACGTCCCACAGCTTCTGCAGCACGGGGGCGACCTTCGCGCCGGTCTCGGCGTCGAACTTCGCTGCCTCGACGATCTCCTTCGCCTTGGCCTCGTCGATCCCGACGTTGGGGTCGACGGCCACGCGGGCGAGGGCCTCGGGCCGCTCGACGGCGAGCTGCTCGATCTCCATGCCGCCCTCGACCGAGCACATGGCCAGGTAGTTGCGGTTGGCGCGGTCCAGCAGGAGCGAGAAGTAGTATTCCTCGGCGATGTCCGCACCGGCCGCGATCATCACGCGGTGCACGGTGTGGCCCTTGATGTCCATGCCGAGGATCTCGGAGGCCTTCTGCTCCGCCTCCTCGGGGGACTTGGCGACCTTCACGCCGCCGGCCTTGCCACGACCACCGGTCTTCACCTGGGCCTTGACGACGACGACCGGGGTGCCGAGCTTCTCTGCGCCGGCCTTGGCGGCTGCGGGGTCCTCCGCGACGACTCCTCCGAGCACGGGCACGCCGTGCTTCTCGAAGAGATCGCGGGCCTGGTACTCATACAGGTCCACGGGGTGCTTTTCCTCTCGATGTCGGCAGTGGGCGGCAGGCCGCACTGGCCTCGATGCCACCCCTGGGAACACCGCCAGGGTAACGCGTCCGCAGGCCCCGCCGGACCCGGGCCCGGCACAGGAGGGGACTGTGGCGCGACTCTCATCCCGTCCGGCTCGCGTCCAGGCGCCGCGTCTACGATGGGACGATGAGCCGCCGTTCCCGCAGCCTCGTCCAGCGCGTGCGAGACCACCTCGGATTCAGCATCGTCGCCATCGGGGTGCTGTTCATCGTGCTGCGCCTGCTGGGCATGCGCTCGACCCTGGGCGGCTTCGTGCTGTCCGTGGGCATCACCCTCGCGCTGAACGTCGCCCTGTCGTACTACTACGAGCGCCGTGCCCGGAACCCGCGTCCGCAGCGGGAGCCCCGTGGCGGCGGGGACATCCGCTTCCGCGAGGACGACCGGCGCCCCCGAGACGACCGGCGCTTCGAGCACCTGGACCCGCGGGACCGCGGCGACTGGCACCGCTGAGGCGAGGAGAGCGATGGCCGACTGGAAGACCTACGTGAAGGCGGCGCGGAACACCGCCCGCAAGCAGGCCCCTGCCGCGAAGGACGCCGCCCACAGGGCCGGTGACCGTGCCGGCGGCTATGTGCGCGCCGCCGGCCGCGCGGTCGACGAGGGCTGGCGCGAGGACGGACGCCGTGCGTCGGCCGGAGCCGACGAGCGCGACGCGTACCTCGAGCGCGACGTCGATCGGGACCGTGACCATGGCGGGGACCGGGAAGCCCGTGGGGAGCGGGAGGACGAGCATCGCTCCGCCGCTCCGGAGGGCCGGCGCCGCTCCGCGGACCGGGACGGCGGGACCCGCACCGCTCAGCGCCCCCGCCCCTCCGGCGAGGAGATGCGCCGCGAGGCCGCCGCGTACTACGCCGTCGCGAGCCGGCACGCCGAGCGCGCGAACATCTTCCCGCGCATCATGCGCGCCCTGCGCGACGCCCTGCTGATCGGCCTCTCGCTGGTGGTGATCTGGGCGGTGCTCGCCGCCGCCGGGATCCCGATCCCCTTCACCACCGTGCTGATCGCCGTGGGGCTGATCGTGGTGGTGAGCTTCGGCGCGGGCCTGTACGCGCAGTGGAAGCGCAGCAAGGAGCGGCTCGACCGGACCGAGGACCCCCGCGACCGCTGAGCGCGCGTCGACCGCCGCGCACGCCGCTCCCGAGTGAGCATCGGTCCGCCCCGCCCGGGACACGTGACGACCAGACCGTGACGCGGTGGCCCGAGCGGCCGAGCGCTGTGCCGTGACGTCGGGACCATGGCCTGACAGGGCGTCGTCGGCCCGTCCTAGTCTGGAACGGTCCCTGCCCGTCCCCGACCGGTCGCCCGCCGCCCGGACCGGGATCACGCCTGAGGTGGTCCTGCACCGTGCCGTCCTCCCCTGTCCCGTCGGCTCCCGGGCCGTCATCCTCCGAGTCCTCCTCCCCCGCTCCTGACCCTCGTCCCGCCAGGCGCTCCCCCGCCACCGGGCGCGGTGCCTGGCATCGACGTGCCGCCCGCCCCGTGATGGGCTGGATGCTCGCTCTGGTCGTGGTGGTCCTGGTGCACCAGTGGCTGCCGCAGGCTCGCTGGCTGATGGTCCACATGGTCACGCTGGGACTGATCACCACCTCGATCATGGTCTGGGGGCAGCACTTCACCGAGGCGCTGCTGAAGACCCGCCTGGGCGAGGAGTCCCGCCCGCGCCAGCTGGCGAGGCTGCGGCTGCTCACCGCCGGGGTGGTGGTGACGATCGCCGGGATGCTGCCGGGATGGCCGTGGCTGGTGGTGCTCGGCGCGCTGGCCGTCTCCGCGGCGCTGCTCTGGTACGCCGCCACGCTCGGCGCGCAGATCCGGGCCGCGCTCGCGCCGCGCTTCGCGTTCACGGTGAGGGCCTACATCACTGCGGCCTGTCTGCTCCCCGTCGGTGCGCTGCTCGGCGCGGTGATGGCGTTCAGCCCGGGCGAGCCCTGGCAGGGACGGCTGATGCTCGCCCACCAGATCGTGAACGTGCTGGGGTTCGTGGGCCTGACCGTGACCGGCACGCTGCTGACCCTGTGGCCCACCGTGCTGCGCACGCGCATCGAGCTCGCCGCGGCGACCCGGGCCGCGGGCGGACTGCTGGGCATGTTCCTGGCCGTCCTCGGCGCGGTCGCCGGGGCGCTGATCGGCTCCACCCTGCTGGGCTGCGCGGCGCTGCTCGCCTATCTCGGCTCCTTCGCCTGGGTCGCGGTGACGCTCGTGCGGGTCGGGGTGCACGGCGTGCGCCAGGAGCGCCGGGTGCCGCTCGCTCCGTTCCCGATCCTGTCGATCGCGGCGGGGACGGGCTGGTTCGCGCTGACCACCGCGGGCCTGCTGGTGATGTGGTGGCGCTCCGCCGATGCGCAGATGGCGAGCTCCCTCGTCGCCGCCGACGTGCAGCAGCTCACCGTCCCCTTCGTCGCCGGCTTCCTGCTGCAGGTGCTGCTGGGGGCGATGAGCCATCTGCTGCCGGTGACCCTGGGCGGCGGTCCCCGCGCGACGACGGCGGCGCTGGCGGTGATGAGCCGCGGCGCGGTGCTGCGCGTGGTGGCGTACAACCTCGTCGTGGCCCTGTTCGTGCTCGCCGAACGGGCCACGGCCGGCTCCGGGGCGCTGTTCTCCGCGCTCACGCTCGGCACCGCGGAGGTCGCGGGCTTCGGCTCGTTCTCTCGGGTGCTCCTCTCCCTGCTCGGCTTCGCGGTGCTGGTGAGCTTCGTGGTGCTGCTGGTTCTCGCGGTGCGGACGAGCTCGCGGCTGCGCGGCACCGCCGTGCCGCTGCCGACGCCGGGCCGCCCGGAGCCCGCCACAGCGGTCTCCCCCACACGCAGCACGCTGCGGTCGCCATCGGTCGGCCCGCCGCCCTCCGTCGGCCCGCCGACGGGGTCCGGGACCGGGCTCGCTCCCGCCGCCGCAGCGTCTGTGGACCGACGTGCGCTGACCGGCGCGCTGCTGGGCCTCGGCTCCGTGCTCGGGGCGACCGCGCTCGGCGGCTCCCTGGACCGCTCCCAGGGCTCGATCCCCGACGCCTCCGGCACCGCGGGCACCGCCGCGGTGACGCCCACCGGGGAGACCACCACGATCTCGGTGTCCATGGCCGAGATGCGGTTCACGCCCGACCGGCTCGAGGTCCCCGCCGGGAACACCCTGGTCATCGAGCTGAGCAACGACGATCCGCACGACGTGCACGACCTCGTGCTCGCCACCGGCGCGACCTCGGGGCGCCTGCAGCCGGGCGAGTCGACGGTCCTCGACGGCGGCGTGGTCGCCCATGGAATGGAGGGATGGTGCTCGATCGTCGGCCATCGCGCGATGGGCATGACGCTGAGCGTCGTCGCGACCGGTGCCGCGGCGGGCACGTCCGCCGTCGGGGGCGCCGTGGCCGCGGCGTCCGGGCACGACGAGCTCGCCCGCGTGGGCGCCGACATGATGGCCGCCCCTGGACCGGGCGTCGCCGTGCGCGATGCCCGCCTCCCTGCCGCGACCGGTCCGCAGCAGCGGGTCACCCTGGAGGTCGTCGAGGTCGCCGCCGAGATCGCACCGGGCGTGACCATGGACGCGATGACCTACGGCGGCGCCGTCGTCGGGCCGGTGCTGCGCTCCGAGCTCGGGGCGCGCCTGACCGTCGACCTGGTCAATCATGGGTCGATGGGGCACTCCCTCGACCTGCACGCGGGCCGCGTCTCCCCCGACCAGGCCATGCGCACGATCCCGCCGGGCGAGCAGCTGGAGTACGCGATCACCACCGACCATGCCGGGATCTGGCTCTACCACTGCTCGACCATGCCGATGTCGGTGCACCTGTCCGCCGGGATGGTCGGCGCGCTCGTGGTCCCGCCGCCGGAGCTCGCGCCCGTCGAGCGGGAGTTCGTGCTGGTGCAGTCCGAGCACTATCTCGTGCCCGTCGGCGCTCCCGGCTCCGAGTCGACGACGCACGAGGGCGCCCTGCCGGTGAGCCCCGTGAAGATCGCCTCCGAGCGCCCCGACCTCACGGTCTTCAACGGCCATGCCACCCAGTACGTCCGCTCCCCGCTCGAGGCTCGGGTGGGCGAGCGGGTGCGGCTGTGGGTGCTCGCCGCGGGCCCGTCGCGCGGGATCTCCTTCCACGTCGTCGGCGGGGTGTTCGACACCGTCTTCAAGGAGGGCGCCTATCTGCTGCGTCCCGAGGACGGCGAGGGCGGCGGGGCGCAGGCGCTCGATCTCGCCGCGGCCCAGGGCGGGTTCGTGGAGCTGGTCTTCGACGAGCCCGGCACCTACACCGCGGTGAACCACTCCTTCGTGGAGATGGAGCGAGGCGCTCGCGCCCTGATCCGCGTTACGGCCTGAGCATTCCCGCGGCCGCGCACCGTCCGTGGCCGGACGTCGCCCGTGCGCTGCCGGACGCCCGCCCCCTCAGAGAGTCGGCGGTGCTCGGAGCGGGCGTGGCCGCGGGATACCGTCGGCCCCATGAACGCACCGTCGCCCTCCTCCGGCCTGCACCACCTCGAGCTCTGGACCGCGGACCTCGCCGTCTCGGAGCCGGCCTGGCACTGGCTGATGACCACGCTGGGCTGGCGGGCCGAGCGCGTCGAGGGCTGGGAGCTCGGGCGGATCTGGCGCCACGCCGACGGCTCCCATCTCGTCCTCGAGCAGTCCGAGGACGTGCGCGGCGAGCGCGCCGAGCGGCGCGCCCCAGGCATGAACCATCTCGCGCTGCGGGTGCGGGACCGCGAGCTGCTGGACCGGGTCCGACGGGAAGGGCCCGGGCACGGCTGGCGGGAGCTGTTCGCGGAGCACTACCCGCATGCGGGCGGCGGGGACCACACCGCCTGGTACGCGGAGGACCCTCACGGCATCGAGGTCGAGCTGGTCGCCGGCCCCTGACCGCCGCGGCTCGCCCTTGCGGCGCGCGGCCCGCGCGCCGGCCCGCTCAGAGCTTGGTCAGCGGGGCGTAGCGCAGTAGCAGGCGCTTGCGGCCGTGGGGGTCGCGGAACTGGACCTCGACCTGCGTCTTGTCGCCCTGTCCGGAGACCTCCGCGACCGTGCCCATCCCGAAGGAGTCGTGGGTGACGCGGTCGCCGACGGCGAGCTGCGGGAGCTTGTCGGTGGGCGTGGCGGTGCGACCGGATCCGAAGCTGGGGCGCTTCACGTCGGAGCGGCCGCCGCCGACCCCGCCGCTGAAGGACGGCCCCCGGCCCCCGGGGCGACCGCCGCCGAAGCCGGAGCCGCCGGAGAAGCTTCCGCCGCCGAACCCGGCGCCGCCGAGGGTGGAGCCGGCGCGCGCCACGTCCAGGACCTCCTCCGGCACCTCGTCGAGGAAGCGGCTGGCGGGCATGTACTGGGACTGTCCCCACATCGAGCGCATCTGCGCGCGGGTGAGATAGAGCTTCTCGCGGGCGCGGGTGATGCCCACGTAGGCCAGTCGCCGCTCCTCCTCGAGCTCGTCGGGATCCTGGAGCGTGCGGTTGTGGGGGAAGGTTCCGTCCTCCATGCCGGTGAGGAACACGACCGGGAACTCGAGGCCCTTGGCGGTGTGCAGGGTCATGAGGGTGACGAACTGGTCCTCCTCCCCTGGCAGCTGGTCGGCGTCCGCGACGAGGGAGACCTTCTCCAGGAAGCGGTCCACGAGGCTCGCTTCGGGATCGTCCGGCGCGGTCAGCGCCGCGTCCGGGGCGATGTCGGCGCCGACGGGGTCGGAAACGGGGGCCGCTCCGGCGACGACCGCGCCGGGCGCCTCGGCGACCGCGTCCGCGGAGCCCGCCGCGGCTGCGTCCGCTGTGCCCTCGGCGGCTGCATCCTCCTCGGCCTCGGCAGCGCCTTCCGCGCCCCCGGCCGCGGCGGCGTCGCCCTCCTCGTCCTCCATCTCGCTGGCGAGCGCGTCGAGCTCCTCCATCTGCGCCTCGAACTCCGCGGCCACGCTGATCAGCTCGGCGAGGTTCTCCAGGCGGGATTCGTCCTGCGGGTCGTCGCTGCCCTGCAGCTCGGCGTAGTAGCCGGAGCGGGTGAGGATCGCCTCGAGCAGCTCGGCGGGGCCATCGCCGCGCTCGGCCATCGCCTGGAGGTCCTCGAGCATCGCCACGAAGGTGCGCACGGCGTTCAGCGAGCGGGTCGCGATGCCCGGCGCCTCCTCCGCGCGGCGCAGCGCCTCCCCGAAGCTGATCCGGTCCCGCTCGGCGAGCATCGCGATCGCGGCCTCGGCGCGGTCGCCTATCCCGCGCTTGGGGACGTTGAGGATGCGGCGCAGGTTGATCTCGTCGGCGGGGTTGGCGAGCACCTGCAGGTAGGCGATCGCGTCCTTGATCTCGCGCCGCTCGTAGAAGCGCGTGCCGCCCACCACGCGGTACGGCAGGCCCACGCGGATCAGCTGGTCCTCCAGCGCCCGGGACTGGGCGTTGGCGCGGTAGAAGATCGCGATGTCCCCGGCACGACGGCCGTCGTCCACGAGCGCGTCGATCTGACGGCCGATGTAGCGGGCCTCGGACTGCTCGTCGTCGGCGACGTAGAGGGTGATCTGCTCCCCCTCGCCCTGGTCGGTCCAGAGGTTCTTCTTGCGGCGGCCCTGGTTCTCCTCGATCACCGCGTTCGCGGCGGTGAGGATGTTCTGGGTCGAGCGGTAGTTCTGCTCCAGCACGATGGTGCGCGCGGAGGGGAAGTCCTGCTCGAACTCGATGATGTTGCGGATCGTCGCACCGCGGAAGGCGTAGATCGACTGGTCGGAGTCGCCGACGACGGTGAGATCGGCGCGCGGGTCCTCCCCCACCAGCTCCCGCACCAGCTGGTACTGGGCGGTGTTGGTGTCCTGGTACTCGTCCACCAGCAGGTGGCGGAAGCGGCGCCGGTAGCCCTCGCGGATCGCGGGGTTCTCGCGCAGCAGCGCGACGGTCAGGCCGATCAGGTCGTCGAAGTCGACGGCGTTGGCCTGGCGCAGGCGCTCGGTGTAGTTCGTGAAGATCTTCGCGAGCGTCTTCTCGAACGGGTTCTTCGCGCTCTCGGCCTGATCGGCGAAGTCGATCGGGTCCACGAGGTCGTTCTTCAGCGTCGAGATGCGGGAGGCGAGCGCGCGGGGGGCGTGCTTCTTGGTGTCGAGCTGGAGGTCCTTGGCGATCGTGGTGATCAGGCGCAGCGAGTCGGCGCTGTCGTAGATCGTGAAGGAGCTCTTCAGCCCGGCCGCGGCGGCGTCGCGGCGCAGGATGCGCACGCAGGCGCTGTGGAAGGTGGAGACCCACATCGAGCGGGCGGCGGGGCCGATCAGCTCCTCGACGCGCTCGCGCATCTCGGCGGCGGCCTTGTTGGTGAAGGTGATCGCGAGGATCTCGCCGGGCAGCGCCTCGCCGGCGCGCAGCAGGTGGGCGATGCGGCGGGTGAGCACGCGGGTCTTGCCGGAGCCGGCGCCGGCGACGATCAGCAGCGGGCTGCCCCGGTGCTCGACCGCCTCGCGCTGGGCGGGGTTCAGGCCGTCGACGAGCTCGGCGAGGGCGGGTGAGTCCGCCGGGACCCGACGACGGGACGGCGCCGGGGCGGGCGGGGCGGCGACGGGCGCGGGCTCCTCCCGCGGCGGCTCGTCCTCGTAGGGCGGCTCCTCCTCGTACGGGGGCTCCTCGTGCTCGGGCGGCGGCTCGCGGTCGAGCAGGTCCGGGGCCTCCTCCTCGCGGTGCATCTCCTCGCCGTCGGTGCGTCCGTCGGCGCGAGCGTCGTCGTCGGCCGCGGCCCGGGAGGGCAGGGCCGAGGGCGTCACCTGCACGCCGTCCAGGCGGCGGAAGGCGTCGGGCAGCGAGAGGTCGTCGAAGAGTGAGCTCATGAGGCCTCCAGGATAGGCGCGGGGCCCGACAGCGGGTGTGCTGCCGGGCCCCGTGGGGACGGAGGTCGCGGTGGAGGGGAGGTGGGCTCCCTCGTCGCCGCGGGCACCGCCCGCGGCTCCGTCGCTCCGCGGGAGGCCCCCCGCGGGGATCGGATCAGACGAAGACCGCCACGATGATGTTGACGATGATCGCGGTGGGGATGCCGAACCAGACGGCCGAGGGGGTCTCGGTCTGCTTCCTGTTCGCGATGTAGGCGAGGACGGTGGCGACGATCGCCAGGAGCAGCTTGATGCCGAGCTTCATGTGGTTCGGGTCGCCGCCGATGGAGACGAGGGCGGCCAGGACGATGCCGAACACGAGCGCGCCCGCGGTGGCATGGGCCATCCCCTTGTTCGGGACGCGGGTGCGGGCGGAGGCGAACCAGGTGCCGAGCGCCACGGCCCAGCAGATCATGTGCAGCACGACGAAGAGCGAGATCAGGAAGGACATGACACCATGTTAGATCCCGGGCCTGGGAACTCCAGCGACACAGCGTGCGAGAATCACCGCATGTCAGAGGCACCTCCCGGCCCCCAGGACCCCGCACCGGAGCCCCCCGAGAGCGCAGAGCCGGCGCGGAGCACGGACCGGGCCTCGCGGGCGGTCCGCAGCCCGCAGCGGCTCGCGATGCTCACCGAGGACCTCGGCTCCGCCCCGCCGGAGCGTCCCGGCGCCGGGCGCCTGCTCGCCGCGGCGGCCTCGGGCCTGCTGGTGATCGCCCTGCTGGTCTGGGGCTTGCCGTGGGCGACCGGCGCGAGCTGGGACGAGATCGTCGCGAGCCTCGCCGCGCTGCCGTGGTGGTCCGTGCCCGCGATGCTCGTGTTCGGCGCGGGGGCGCTGCTGCTGGAGGCGATGACGGTCCGCGCCGCGGTGCCCGGCTCCCGCCCCTCCCCCGTGCTGCAGGGCCACGTCGCCTCCCAGGGTGCCGCGCTCGCCCTGCCGGGCGGGTCCGTGCTGGGTCTGGGACTGCTGGCCTGGGTCCTGCGTCGCAGCGGGATCGCCCTGCCCGTGGTGCTCACCGGCATCCTCGCCGCCTCGCTGGTCGAGATGGCGATCACCTCGGTGCTGGTGCCGCTGCTGGGCGCCGGCTCCTACCTGCTCGGCTCCGCCCTCACCCCGGCCGGCGCGCTCGCCGCCGGCTGGCTGTGGGCGGCCGCCGTGGCCGCAGCCGGCGCCGTGATCGCCCTCGTCCTCAGCGCGGTGCTGCTGCGCCGCGGCGTGCTCACGGCGCTGCTCGCACAGGCCGACGGGATGCTCCCCGCCGGGGCGTCGGCGGAGATCCTCCACCAGCGGGAGGCGCTGGTGGGGATGCTGCGGCGCCGGCTCCCCTCGCTCGCGCTGCCCACGCTCGCGGCGCGGGCGCTCCAGCTCGCCGCCCTGTGGCTCGCGATCGAGGCGGTCGGCGCCGAGGTGCCCGCGCTGTTCGTCCTCGCCGTCTTCGCGCTGGGCAGGGTGCTCGCGCTGGTGCCGCTGACGCCGGGCGGTGCGGGGATCTCCGAGACCGTCAGCGGGGCGGCACTGGTCGGCCTCGGGGTGGGCTCGGCCGATGCCGCCGCCGCGATGCTCCTGCTGCTGGTCGCGATGCTGGTGGTGCCGCTGCTGGCCGGGGCGGTCGCCGTGCCCGCGGCGCTCACGCGGACTCCCGCGCGGCGCTGACGCGTCCCGCGGCGGCGGCACGGGCGTCGCGTCGGCACCGGCCGGGCGCGGGCCGGGGCCGCGTCGCCGCTCAGCCCTCGTCGTCCTCGTCGAAGTCGGGGGTCTCGATGCCGAGGGCGGAGGAGGGATGCGCGAGGAAACCCTCCCGGACGCTCGGCTGCAGCGGGAAGCCGCCGATGCTCGCCCCGTGCTCGGTGCCGACGAAGGCGGGCTCGGCGGCGACGACCGCGGCGACCTCGTGCACGTGACGGCTCGCCTCCCTGCCGCGCCCCAGGAAGCCGGCGCCGGTGTAGCCGCCCATGCGGCGGCCGCTGAGCCGCTCCGCCCGGACCGCCTCCTGGTCGAGCTGCTTCGCAGCCGCGCGCAGACCCGTGACCAGGCGTCCCAGCTCGGGATGCTCCTCGCGGGTCCAGCGCTCGTGGACCTGCTCCCCGATCTCGCGGACCTCGGGCTGCTCCGCGCGACCGGCCTCGGCCAGCGTGTTCGCCAGGCGCAGGCGCAGGAGGGTGAGCCGATCCGCCCCACGGCGCTGGGCATCGGCGAGGGCTCTGAGGCCATGGGGGTCCGCGGTCATCGTGCTCCTCCTTGTCACGAGGTCTCGAGGGTCACGAGGCCCCGGTCTCGGAGGCGTCGGGTCCCGCGGTGCGGCCTGTCCCGATCATCGTAGGCGCTGAGAGCAGATCCGTGGCCAGCCAGTCGTCGAGGATCTCGATCGCCGTCGCCCGCACCGGCGGATCGGAGAGGAAGACGTCGTGCCGCGCCCCGTCGACGGGCACGATCCGCACCCGGGGGCCGAGCCGCCGCGCGGCCGCGGCGAGGGAGCGCACGTCCAGGACGGTGTCGGCGCGGAGGGCGCGCTCGCCCCGTCGTGACGTGATCGCGGTGCGGTCCGAGTGCAGGACCAGCGCCGGTACGGCGAGCGGGCCGGCGGCCGCCAGACGCCGGTGCCCATCGAGCATCGCCCGGAGGGTGCTGGCGGGGAAGCGGTGGCCCCCGGGCGGCTTCAGCTCGAGGTCGTAGTCGTAGTCACCGCCCAGGTCACGATGGGTGGCACGGGCGTAGCTGTCGTCGCCGACGGGGAGGATGGGCCTGGTCCTCAGCCGGCGGGCCAGCAGCTGCACCGGGCCCTCGAGCAGCTTCCGCGCGCCCGGTCCGAGATGCATCTCGAGCCACGGCGAGTTCAGGGCGAGGCCCCGGACCGCGCCGGGATGGCGCAGCGCGTAGAGCGTCGCGACGAGTCCTCCCGCGGAGTGGGCGAGGATCACCGGGGGCGAGCTGCGGCCGATGCGGCGCAGCGACGCTCCGATCTCCTCGTCGTACCGGCTGAGGTGGTCGATCTCGGTGGGAGTCTGACCGGGCAGGATGCTGCGGCCGCACTTGCGCAGGTCCAGGCCCCAGACGTCGTGGCCGCGGGCGCCGAGGTGGTCCATCAGGTCACGGTCGAAGACGTAGTCCGACCAGCCGTGCATCAGCAGCACGGGCGGGGTCCGTCCGGTGCGGGGAGCGTCGCCCGGGACGGGCTCGCGGTGGATGAGGCTCGCCTGCAGCGGTCCCTCGTCGTCGCTGCCGAGGTCGATCCGGTGGAGCGTGTAGCCCGCTCCGAGCACCGGGTCGGTGCTCACACGTCCTTGGAGCTCTCCCGCAGCAGCTCGACGACCTCGCCGCGGCGGTAGCGGCGGTGACCGCCGAGGGTGCGCATGTAGGTGAGCTTGCCCGCCTGGGCCCAGCGCGTGACCGTCTTGGGGTCCACATGGAACATGCTCGCGACCTCCGCGGGCGTCATCAGCTCAGCGGCGTCGTCCCCGTCGGGCACTCCACCGGGGTGCTGATCCGTGGAAGCGTTCATCGAGGAGGAGACCTTTCGCTGGGGGAGACGGCTCGAGACGGGACGGGGGTCCCCACTGCACTCGAGTACCGAGATAAGACTACCCGGTACGGTGTATGGGCCGGTAGAAGGCGGGCCGCGAAACGCCCAATTCCTTCACCGGGCGGTGCTCCGCCCGTCACACCGGGCGCCGCAGAAGGGACGTCGGGCACGTCCGGAGGGTCGCGGTTCGCCGTCGGCCGGAGCGACCATGTACTCTGGGCATCCGAAACTAATGCCATCCTCCGGGTCGTCGAGCACACCCGGCACCCGACGCACAGGGGGTCAGATCCATGGGTCGCGGCCGACAGAAAGCCAAGCACACCAAGGTGGCACGAGACCTCAAGTACTACAGCCCGCCGACGGATCTCTCAGCGCTGCAGCGGGAGCTGCAGTCTCAGCGGAGCGAGACCTCCTCCGCCGACGGGGACGACTGGGGCGAGGACGCCGAGGACTGGGCCGACGAGGACGCCCCGTCCGCACATCGCCGCTGAGCGGCGCGCGGCAGGCTCCGCGGAGCCCCCGCACACCAGGAGGGCCGACCTGATGGGTCGGCCCTCCTGCTGTGTGCGGGGTGGCCGCTCAGGCCCAGCCGGGGTGCTGGCCGGCGAGCATGACCGCGCCGCCCTCGACGCCCTTGGCGCCGGCGACGACGTGCTCGAGCACATGGCCGGGCTCGGGCAGGGACTCCTCGGCCACGACCTCGCCGATCGCGCGGGCACCGAGGCCGCGCTCGGCGAGCACGGCCAGGACCTGGTCGGCCTGCTCCTGCGCGACCAGGGCGACCATGCCGATGCCCATGTTCAGCGTGCCCTCGAGGTCGAGCTGCGGGACGGAGCCCCACCCGGCGACGCGGGAGAACACGGGGGTCGGCTCCCAGAGGGCGCGGTCCACGCGGGCCGCGAGGCCGTGCGGCATGACCCGGGCGAGGTTCGCGGCGAGCCCGCCGCCGGTGACATGGCTGAGGGCGTGGACCGCGCCGACGGTGCGGGCGTCGCGCAGCACGGCCAGCAGGTCCGCGGTGTAGATGCGGGTGGGCTCCAGGAGCTCCTCCCCCAGCGTGCGGCCGAAGTCCTCGACGCGCTGCTCGAGGGTGAGCCCGGCGGCGGAGACCACGGCGCGGACCAGGGAGTACCCGTTGGAGTGCAGGCCGGAGGCGTCCATGCCGATCACGACGTCGCCCTGGCGCACCCGGTCGGGGCCCAGCAGGTCGTCGGCCTCGACCACGCCGACCGCGGCGCCCGCGACGTCGTAGTCCTCGGCGGACATCAGCCCCGGGTGCTCGGCGGTCTCCCCGCCGACGAGGGCGCAGCCCGCGAGGCGGCATCCCTCGGCGATCCCGCGCACGATGTCGGCGATCCGCTCGGGCACCACGGCGCCGCAGGCGATGTAGTCGGTCATCGCCAGCGGTGCGGCGCCGACCACGACGATGTCGTCGATGACCATGCCGACCAGGTCCTGGCCGATCGTGTCGTGCACGTCGAGGGCGCGCGCGATCGCGATCTTCGTGCCGACGCCGTCGGTCGAGGAGGCGAGCAGCGGGCGGCGGTACTCCTTCAGCGCGGAGACGTCGAGGAGCCCGGCGAAGGCGCCGATCCCGCCGAGGACGTCGGGGCCGTGCGTCGCCGCGACGGCCTCCTTCATCAGCTCGACGGCACGGTCGCCCGCAGCGGTGTCGACACCGGCGGAGGCGTAGGTGATCGCGTCGCCCGAGGCGGGGCGGGGGGTGGTGTTCATGCGTCCTTCCCGACGGCGGCCGGCTCGCCGGGGCGAGCCTGGAGGATGCCCTGTGCCCGGGCGACGGGCTCCGGCAGGGCGACCGGGTACTTCCCGGAGAAGCAGGCGGTGCACAGCCGCTCCTCAAGCTGGCCGCTGGCGGCGATCATCCCCTCCTCGGAGATGTAGCCGAGCGAGTCCGCGCCGAGCGAGCGGGCGATCTCCTCGATGCCCAGGCCGTTGGCGATGAGCTCGGCCCGGGAGGCGAAGTCGATGCCGTAGAAGCAGGGCCAGCGCACCGGCGGCGAGGAGATCCGCACATGGACCTCGGCGGCGCCGGCCTCGCGCAGCATCCGCACCACGGCGCGCTGCGTGTTCCCGCGCACGATGGAGTCGTCGATGACCACGAGGCGCTTGCCCTGGATCACCTCGCGCAGCGGGTTGAGCTTCAGGCGGATGCCGAGCTGGCGGATGGTCTGGGAGGGCTGGATGAAGGTGCGGCCCACGTAGGCGTTCTTGACCATGCCCTGCCCGTAGGGGATACCGGACTCCTGGGCGTAGCCGATCGCGGCAGGGGTCCCGGACTCGGGGGTGGGGATGACCAGGTCGGCCTCGACGGGGTGCTCGCGGGCGAGCTGGCGGCCCATCTCGGCGCGGGACTCGTTCACGCTGCGTCCGGCGATGCGGGTGTCGGGACGGGCGAGGTACACGTACTCGAACACGCAGCCCTTGGGCTCCGCGGGGACGACCTGCTCGCTGTGCAGGCCCTGCTCGTCGACGATGACCATCTCGCCGGGGGCGACCTCGCGCACGAAGCTCGCACCGCAGATGTCCAGCGCCGCGGTCTCCGAGGCGATGACCCAGCCGCGCTCGAGCCGGCCCAGCACCAGCGGGCGGATGCCCTGCGGGTCCCGCGCCGCGTACAGCGCGGTCTCGTCCATGAGGGTGAAGCAGTAGGCGCCGCGCAGGTGCGGCATGACCTCGCGCAGCGAGTCGGCGAGGGTGCCCTCGGAGTTCAGCAGCGCGGTGACCAGGGCGGTGTCGGTGGTGTTGCCGCGGGCGAGCTCGCCGGTGCGGGGCGTGCCCTGCCGCTCGTGGATCAGCTCGAGCAGCTCCTCGGTGTTGACGAGGTTGCCGTTGTGGGCGAGCGCCACGGTGCCCTCGTGCCGGGGGCCGAGGGTCGGCTGGGCGTTGGACCAGACGGACCCGCCGGTGGTCGCGTAGCGGGTGTGCCCGATCGCGATGTGCCCCTGGAGGGTGCCGAGGGAGGTCTCGTCGAAGACCTGGGAGACCAGTCCCATGTCCTTGTAGACCAGGATCTGCGAGCCGTCGGAGGTCGCGATGCCCGCGGACTCCTGTCCGCGGTGCTGCAGCGCGTACAGCCCGTAGTAGGTCAGCTTCGAGACGTCCTCGCCGGGGGCGAAGACGCCGAAGACCCCGCAGGCGTCCTGCGGGCCCTTCTCCCCGGGGAGCAGGTCATGGGAGAGTTTTCCGTCGCCGCGTGCCACCGGTCCATGATGCCACAGCGAGGACCCGCCGCCGCCGTGCGGTCCGTCCCGCGGGCAGGGCGCGGCAGGCAGGGGTGCGGCACCCGCCCGCCCACGCGGTCCCCGGGGCGGGAGGCGTGCGCTCGACCGCGGGATGCGTGCACTCGGCCCGGGGATGCGGGCGCTCAGCCGCGGCGGCGGTCCTCGCGGCGGTGGCGGCGCGCGTCGACGAACGAGGCGATCGCGGCGAGCGGGAGCCCGATCACGACCATCGCCAGCAGCACGAAGTTCACGACGCCGCGGAGGTCGCCGAAGCCGAACAGCGGCACGCTCAGCAGGGCCAGGACCCCGGGCACCAGGAAGGACAGCAGGACCCAGAACCCGAGGGCGGGGGCGCGCCGACGGCGGACGTAGAGCGCGGTGCGCGGACTCCCGGCCTCCTCTGCCTCCCCGGCCCCGTCGGCGTCGGTCGGGTCAGCGGTGGGGGCCGAGTCGACGGCATCCTCCGCGGCGTCCGTGCGGCCCGTCAGGTGCTCGCGATCCTCGTCCTCGAGACGGGACTGGGGGTTCTCGGTGGTGTTCACGGTGTTCACAGCTCTCCTGCGGCATCGACCGCCGCGGCGACGATCGCCGGGTCGGTCAGGGTCTCGGGGGCGTCGGGCTCGACGGGCGCACCGGGCCGCCGACGGGCGGAGAGGTGCACGGAGCCGACGCCGGAGCGTCGGACGAGGTCCACGACGTCGGCGGGGCGGACCCCTCCCCCGGCGCAGATCTCGACGAGGTCCTCGGCGGCGTCGACCATCGCGGAGAGGTCGTCGGCGCCGTCGAGGGCCCGAGCCTGCCCTCCCGAGCTGAGAACTCGGTGGATCCCGAGGCCGATCGCGGCCTGGACGGCGGCGACGCGGGCCTCGCGCGAGGGCATCGCGTCGACGGCGCGGTGCAGGGTGAGGGTCAGTCCGCGGCCGGCGCGCTGGGCGGCGAGGAGGGCGCTGTCGCGCACGGCTTCGAGGGCGGGGAGGTCGAGCTCGCCGGCCTCGGTCAGCACCCCGAGCACGACGCCCGCGGCGCCGGCGTCGACGACGGCGGCCGCCTGGTCCGCCATCTGCCAGGTCGCGTCGGCGTCGGCCGCGAACTCGGTCGGCCTGCCGAAGAAGTCCGCGCTGCTCGCCCGGGGGCGGATCAGCGCGTGCACGTCGAGGTGGGGCTTCGCGTCCCGGGCGGCGACGAGCTCGCGGGCGCGGCGCACGGCCGGCTCGACGAGCTCGGGCGCGGGGGTGGTGCCGCCGAGGTCGAGGTCCTGGCACAGCTCGATCCGGTCGGCGCCGGCGAGCGCGGCGACCTCGAGGCCGGCGAGGTCCTCCACGGCGATCTCGACGGCGGGGCTCATCGCGTCTCCTCGGCGGTCTGCTCGCCGCGGTCCGGGGCCGACCCGTCGTCGTTCGGCGCCTCGCCGCCGGCGGGCCGCCCGCCGGTGCCGCCGGCGGTGCGGACCGTGCGTCGCGGGCCGGGCAGGGGCAGCAGCTCGGAGAGGTCGCTGCGCTCGCCCGACGCGGTGACCCGGCCGTCCGCGACGGCGTCGGCCCAGGTCAGGTCTCCGGTGACGAGAGCGAGCCAGGTCGCGGCGTCGGTCTCGACCACGGCGGGCGGGGTGCCGCGGGTGTGGCGGGTGCCGGCGATGGCCTGGACCGCGGCGTAGGGCGGGACCCGCAGCTCCACGGCACCGCCGGGATGCTCCTCGGCGAAGAGCTCCAGGGTGTGCCGCACGGCGGGGGCGAGCACCGGGCGGCGCGCGGCCGCGGGATCTCTCGCCCAGGCCGCGAGCGCGGCGCGGCCGGCCTCGGGGTCGGTACGGCGGGTCACCACGTCAGGCCGTCGTCTCCGGCAGGAGGTCATGGACGGCGATGGTGTCGGCGCGGTCCGGGCCCACGCCGATGGCGCTGATGCGGCAGCCGGCGAGCTCCTCGAGGCGGCGCACGTAGGCCTGCGCGTTCTCGGGCAGCTCCTCGAAGGTGCGCGCCTCGGAGAGGTCCTCGGTCCAGCCGGGCAGGGTCTCGTAGACCGGCACGGCGTGGTGGAACTCGGTCTGGGTCATCGGCATCTCGCGGTGGATCACGCCGTCCACGTCGTAGCCGGTGCAGATCGGGACCTCGTCGATGCCGGTGAGGACGTCGAGCTTGGTCAGCACGATGTCGGTGAAGCCGTTGATGCGCACCGCGTGGCGGATCATCAGCGCGTCGTACCAGCCGCAGCGGCGGGGACGGCCGGTGTTCACGCCCACCTCGCCGCCGGTCTTCTGGAGGTACTCGCCCCACTTGTCCTCGAGCTCGGTGGGGAACGGTCCGGCGCCCACGCGGGTGGTGTACGCCTTGACGATCCCGATCACCCGGTCGATGCGGGTGGGGCCGACGCCGGTGCCCGTCACGGCGCCGCCCGCGGTGGGGTTGGAGCTGGTGACGAAGGGGTAGGTGCCGTGGTCGACGTCGAGGAAGGTGGCCTGGCCGCCCTCCATCAGCACGACCTCACCGCGGTCCAGCGCATCGCCCAGCAGCAGCGTGGTGTCCACGACCATGGGGCGCAGGCGCTCCGCGTAGGAGAGCAGGCCCTCGACGATCTCGTCGACCTCGACGGCGCGACGGTTGTAGAGCTTGACCAGCAGCTCGTTCTTCTGACGCAGCGCGCCCTCGGCCTTCTGGCGCAGGATCGAGGCGTCGTAGAGATCCTGCACACGGATGCCGAGACGGCCCACCTTGTCGATGTAGGCGGGGCCGATGCCGCGCCCGGTGGTGCCGATCGCGCGCTTGCCGAGGAAGCGCTCGGTGACCTTGTCGAGGGTCTGGTGATAGGGCGCGACGATGTGGGCGTTGGCGCTGATGCGCAGACGGGTGGTGTCCACGCCGCGCGACTCGAGCATCCCGATCTCCTCGAACAGCGCCTCGAGGTTCACTACGACGCCGTTGCCGATCACGGGGGTGACCTGCGGGGAGAGAATTCCGGCGGGAAGGAGCTTGAGCTCGAACTTCTCGCCGTCGACGACCACGGTGTGGCCGGCGTTGTTGCCCCCGTTGGGCTTGACGACGTAGTCGACGCGCTCTCCGAGCAGGTCGGTGGCCTTGCCCTTCCCCTCGTCGCCCCACTGGGCTCCGACGATCACGACGGCGGGCATGGCGACTCCTGGGAACGATGTCGGAACTTCTGCACAGGTGACCGCGTGCGGTGCACAGGGCCGCGTGGATCCTACCAAGCGCCGTCCGGGAGCACGTCCGAGGGGTGACGGCGGGCGCTGCATCCAGTGGCGCTCAGCCGGCATCCGACCCCGCATGCGGCGACCGCTGTGCACTGGGCGCCGCTGGTCGCACACGCACCGCCCGCACTGTCCGGGCCGGCTCCGATCCTGCCAGGCCAGCGCAGGTCCCGCCGGTCCGGCCGGGCTCGCGCAGGCCCGGGCCGGGAGCCGGCTCAGTCCAGCAGGCTCGGGTCCGCCTCGCGCAGGAAGTCGGTGATGCGGTCGGCTTCGGGCTGGTCGCCGAGACGGCGGGAGACCTCTCCCAGCAGCGCCAGCGCACGCAGCACGCCGCGGTTCGGCGCGTGGGAGGCGGGGATCGGGCCCTGACCGCGCCAGCCGTTGCGGCGCAGCGCGTCGAGGCCCCGGTGGTAGCCGGTGCGGGCGCAGGCGTAGGCGGTGATCTCGTCACCGTCGCTCAGCGCGTCCTCGGCGAGGGTGGCCCAGGCCAGAGGGGAGTCCAGATGCCGGGCGACGACCTCGCGCGGCTCGCCCTCGACGAGCTCCTCGGCGACCTGGACGTCGACGAAGTCGTCGGGGAGGCGGGTCTCCGGAATGCCCAGGAGATTCCCGCTGGTGAGGTTATCGGTACGATCAGCCATGCAAGCATCGTAGGCGCAGCCGCCCGATGACCACAGAACAGAGTGAATCGCCCATGTCACACACGCAGGACGGCTCCGAGCTTCTCACCGGGCCCGGAGCCGGTGGGCTGCTCCGCTCGGCCGTCGGCAACTCGGGCGGGGTGCTGCACAGCTGGCAGCTCGACCACGTCGACCACCGCCCTGGCCGCAGCACCAAGGCCCTGTACCGCACCCAGGTCTCCTGGCCCGAGCTCGACGGCCCCCAGGCCCCGGCCCGGGAGGAGCTGTTCGGCGCGAGCGCCCACATCGGGGAGCGCGAGAAGAACCTCTACGTCGCCGAGCAGACCCTGGTGATGACCGACGGGGACATCAACGTGCGGGTGTGGCGCTACCCCCACGATCCGTGGCTGCCGATGCTCCCGCAGGTCTGCTATCCCGACATCGTCGGCCGCACCCTGCACGACCTGGGCGTCTCCCTCGGTCCGGACCCGTCCGAGCCGATCGCGATCGATGTCGTCTCCTACCGTCCCGGCCGGCGCGCCGTGCTGCGCGCCTCCCAGGGCGCCGCGGCCGTGTACCTCAAGGTCATGCAGCCGCACCGCAGCGGCGAGATCGTGGAGCGCCATCAGCGCCTGCTCTCCGCCGGGGTGCCGGTGCCCGAGGTCATCGCGCACCATCAGGGTCTCGTCGTGCTCGCGGAGCTGCCGGGCCGGCCGCTCGCCCGCGCGGTGATCGACGAGGGCGTGGACTCCTGCCGCGCCGAGGACCTGGTCGCGCTGCTGGACCGCCTGCCAGCCTCGATGTACGGCCTGTCGCTGCGGCCGCCGTGGACCGACTCGGTCGAGTTCTACGCGGGGATCGTCGCCTCCGCGGTGCCCGCGCTCGGGCCGCGTCTGGACGCGCTGGTGCGGGAGATCCGCGAGGGCCTGGCCGCGATCGAGCAGCGGATCGACATGCGCCCGCACGACGTCGTCCACGGCGACTTCTACGAGGCGCAGGTGTTCGTCCAGGACGGCAGGGTCGTGGGCCTGCTCGACATCGACACCGTCGGCCCGGGCCGACGCGCCGACGACCTCGCCTGTCTGCTCGCTCATCTCAGCGTCCTGGCCGACTACGGCAACGCCGGGCGCATCGACCGCGGCATGCAGCAGCGGGTCGAGGACGCGATCCGCACCTGGCACGAGACCTTCCAGGAACGGGTCGATCCGGTGGAGCTCGCGCTGCGCTCCGCAGGGGTCGTGCTCTCGCTCGCGACCGGGCCGCACCGTCAGCAGGAGGCGGCCTGGGAGGCCGCGACCGAGGCGATCGTGCGCGTGGCCGAGGAGTGGGTCGCCGCGGCACGGCACGCGGAGCGGCAGCGGATCGACCGGGCCGCCGCGGCGCAGCCCGCGACGCCCGCGCCCGGTCAACCGGCCGCCCAGCAGGCTGGTCCGGCCGCGGGGGCGCAGCGCGCCGCGCAGTCCCCTCCGACGCAGGGGCCGACGGGCATGCGGCAGGTCCCTGCCCAGGGCATGCACGTGCCGAGCGGTCCCGGGATCGCTCCCCCGTCGGGCTCCTCGGCGGTGCACCAGTCCGCTCCGCCGCAGCGCTCGGCGCCCTCGCAGTCGGCGCCCCACCAGTCGGCCCAGCACCCGTCGGCCCAGCACGTTTCGGCCCCGCAGCACTCGGCCCCGCAGCACTCGGCGCCGGCGCACCACTCGGCACCAGCTCAGCAATCGGCACCCCCGCAGCAGTCGGCACCGGCTCAGCAGTCGGCGCCCCCGCAGCAGTCGGCCGCGCCGCAGTACGTCGCCCCGCCGCAGCAGCACGGCGCCCCTGACCGCTCCGCGCCGCCGCAGCAGTTCGCCGCACCGGTCCAGCAGTCGGCACCGACGCAGCCGGTTCCCCCTCAGGCGGCGCCGCAGCAGTCCGCTCCCCCGACGGACCGCCCGTCCGAGCCGGTCGACCAGCACCCCGAGGACGACTCCCCCACCCAGGAGCGGAGGATCTCCTCGATCCCTCCCCGCTGACCCCGCGCCGGCGGAGCCCGCACCTGTGCCACGATCGAGGGCATGCGTGCAGTGCTCCAGAGAGTCGACGGTGCCCGGGTCGAGGTCGAGGGCGAGGTGGTCGGAGAGATCACCGGCGAGGGCCTCGTCGCGCTCGTCGGCGTCACCCATGAGGACGGCCCCGAGCAGGTCGCCACGATCGCGCGGAAGATCGCCGAGCTGCGGATCCTGGACGGCGAGCGCTCGGTCCAGGACACGGGCGCGCAGGTGCTCGTGATCTCGCAGTTCACCCTCTACGCCGACGTGCGCAAGGGGCGCCGTCCGTCCTGGAACGGCGCCGCCCCGGCCCCGGTCGCCGAGCCGCTCGTGCAGCAGGTGGTCGACGCGCTGCGTGAGCGCGGGATCACGGTCGCGACGGGCCGCTTCGGCGCCCACATGCGGGTGGGGCTGACGAACGACGGGCCGGTGACGATCCTGCTCGAGGCCTGAGCACCCGCAGCCTCGGCTGGAGGATCAGCCGCGCAGCATCCGGTGGAGCTCGGGGACCGTCGCGGCGTAGGGCAGGTCGGCGGCGCGCTCGGCGTCCCCGCCGTAGCCCCAGCCCACCAGCACCGCGTCGAGGCCGTGCACGGCGGCACCTTCCGCGTCGTGCAGTCGGTCCCCCACCATCACGGCCCCGCCGGCCGCGGAGACGCTGAGCCGCTCGATGACGCTGGCGATCACCTGCGCCTTGTGGGTGCGGCCCGCGGCGAGATCGGTGCCGCCGATCAGATCGAGGTCCGCGGTGAGGCCCTGGTGCTCCAGCACCCTGCGCGCGGTGGTCTCGGGCTTGTTGGTCGCGATCGCGACGGTGCGGCCGTCGGCCCGCAGCCCGGAGATGAGGTCTGCCATCCCGGCGTAGGGGACGCTGAACGTGAATCCCTCGGCGAGGTAGTGGTCGGTGTAGGCCAGGCGCAGCGCCTCGGCCCGCTCGGCGTCCATCCCCAGCTCGGAGCGGAAGGAGTCCACGAGCGGCGGCCCGATGAAGGACTGCAGGCGCTCCGCACCGGGATGCTCCTCGCCGCAGGCGTCGAAGGCGTGCTCGAGGGCGGCGAGGATGCCGGGCGCCGACTCGACGACGGTGCCGTCCAGGTCCAGCAGCACGACGGGCACGGAGGTGAGATCACGGGAGGTCACAGCGGTCATGGTCCGACCATATCCAGGCGGCCGGTCATGGTCCCCGGGGGGCCCGAGGCGCGGGCACCGGTCCGACGCGAGCCGCGGCCCGACCGGGACCCGCGACCCGGCCGGCACGCGCGCCGCCGAGCGCCCGTCGGCCGCGTCGGGGCTCGAACCCGCCCGTGGCCACCGATGGCCGCCGAATGCACGGCCGGCCTCGGCCCGCGTAGGCTGGGCCCATGACCTACACACTCGTGCTGCTCCGCCACGGCGAGAGCGACTGGAACGCGAAGAACCTGTTCACCGGCTGGGTCGACGTGGCCCTGACCGACAAGGGCCGCCAGGAGGCCGTCGACGGCGGCGAGCTGATGAAGGAGGCCGGCATCCTCCCCGATGTCGTGCACACCTCGCTGCAGCGTCGCGCCATCATGACCGCGAACCTCTCCCTGGATGCGGCCGACCGCCACTGGATCCCCGTCAAGCGCGACTGGCGCCTGAACGAGCGCCACTACGGCGCGCTGCAGGGCATGAACAAGTCGGAGATCCGCGAGAAGTACGGCGAGGAGAAGTTCATGGCCTGGCGCCGCTCCTACGACACCCCGCCGCCCGAGATCGAGTTCGGCACCGAGTTCTCCCAGGACCAGGACCCGCAGTACGCCGACCTCGGCGATCAGCTGCCGAAGTCCGAGTGCCTCAAGTACGTCGTCGAGCGCTTCCTCCCCTACTGGGAGGAGGGCATCAAGCCCGATCTCGTCGAGGGGAAGACGGTGCTGATCGCCGCCCACGGCAACTCGCTGCGCGCGCTGGTGAAGTACCTCGACGGCATCTCCGACGAGGAGATCTCCGGCCTGAACATCCCCACCGGCCAGCCGCTGGTCTACGAGCTCGACGAGGACTTCCAGCCCGTCGAGAAGGGCGGCCGCTACCTCGACCCGGTCGCCGCGAAGGCCGCTGCCGAGGCCGTCGCCAACCAGGGCAAGAAGTGATCTGACCTCGCCCGATGAGAACGGCGCCCCCACCTCGCGGCGGGGGCGCCGTTCTCGTCCTCGGCCTCAGCGACGCTTGCGGGTCCCGAACAGGGAGCGGCTGATCTCGCGGCCGAGCACTGTGCCGGCCGAGCGGAGGAAGGACTTCACGGCGGGGTTGCCCATGAACCCCTCGTCCTTCTTCGCGGGCTTCTTCGCGGCGGGCTTCGCCTCGGAGCCCGCGCCCTTTGCGGCACCCTTCCCCGCGGCCTCCTTCTCCGCGGCGGCCGCGGCCTCGGCGTCGGCCGCGGCGCGCTTCTGGAGGATCTCGTAGGCGGACTCGTTGTCCACCGCCTCGCCGTACTCGTCCATCAGCGGAGAGGCCGCGGCAAACTCCTTGATGACCTGCTCGCCGGCGGGCTCCATCGAGCTCTCCGGGGCGCGCACCGCGGTGATCGCGACCGGCGTCGGGGCGCCGTCCTCGCTCATCACGGTCACGATCGCCTCACCGGTGCCGAGGGCGGGGATGACCTCCTCGAGGTCGTGCTCGGAGGTGGGGAAGGTCTTCGCGGTGGCCTTGAGCGCCTTCGCGTCGTCCGGGGTGAAGGCGCGCAGCGCGTGCTGGACCCGGTTGCCGAGCTGGGCGAGGACGTCGCCGGGGAGGTCCTTCGGGGTCTGGGTGACGAAGAAGATGCCCACGCCCTTGGAGCGGATCAGGCGCACGGTCTGGACCACCTGGTCCAGGAACGCCTTGGAGGCGTCCTTGAACAGCAGGTGCGCCTCGTCGAAGAAGAACACGAGCTTGGGCACCTCGGCATCGCCCACCTCGGGCAGCTCCTGGTACAGCTCGGCCAGCATCCACATCATGAAGGTGGAGAACAGCGCCGGTCGGGAGGCGACCCCGGGCAGCTCGAGGCAGGAGATCATGCCCGCGCCGTCCTTCGTGCGCAGCAGCTGCTGGGTGTCGAAGGCGGGCTCGCCGAAGAAGACGTCCGCGCCGGAGGCCTCGAAGGCGGTGAGGCTGCGCAGGATCACGCCGGCGGTCGCGCTCGAGATCCCGCCGATGCCCTTGA
This sequence comes from Brachybacterium atlanticum, assembly GCF_025669985.1. Lineage (NCBI taxonomy): Bacteria > Bacillati > Actinomycetota > Actinomycetes > Micrococcales > Dermabacteraceae > Brachybacterium > Brachybacterium atlanticum. The sequence continues at coordinate 28,109 of NZ_JAKJJW010000026.1, forward strand.
GTTCGTCCTTGCCCTCGTCGGAGGTGAGGAACTGGATCAGGGCGCGCAGGTCCTTGAGGTCCAGCAGCGCGAGGCCCTGGGTGTCCGCGTAGTGGAAGATCAGCCCGAGCGAGGACTCCTGGGTGTGGTTCAGCTCGAGCACCTTCGCCATCAGCACCGGCCCGAAGTCGCAGACGGTGGTGCGGATCGGGACGCCCTCGCCCTGCCCGCCGAGGGTGAAGAACTCCGTGGGCGCCGCGCGGGAGACCCACTCCTGGCCGCGGGCCGCGGCGCGCGCGGTGAGCTTGTCGGAGGCGGTGCCGGGCACGGCGATGCCGGAGAGGTCGCCCTTCATGTCGGCGACGAACACGGCGGCTCCTGCGTGGGCGGCCTGCTCGGCGATGACCTGGAGGGTGCGGGTCTTGCCGGTGCCGGTCGCGCCCGCGATCAGGCCGTGGCGGTTCAGCATCGAGACCGCGAGGTTCACCGGCACGCTCGGGTCGGGCTCGTCCCCGTCGAGCATCGCGCCGAGGTGGATGCGCGCGCCCTCGAAGCCGTAGGCGGTGCGGATCGCCTCGGCCTCCGCCGAGCTCGCCGGCGGTGCGGCCGGGGCGTCCTGCGTCTCGGGCGCGGCGGCGTCCTGCGTCTCGGGCGTGGCGGGATCCTGCTGCGGGCTGGTCATCGTGGCCTCCTCGCCGGCGCACCGGCACGCTCGTGGTCGGGACGCACCGATCGTAGCGGGAGGAGTCGGCTCACCCGTTACCGTGATCTCATGAAGCCACCCCCGCCGGCCGGGATCCGCGCCGAGGACGAGCTCGCCGCGGCGGACGTGCGCGTCATGCTCACCGCCCCCTCCCGCACCGCCCTGCTCGAGAACCTCGGGATCACCGACCAGGACGCCTCGGACCTGCTCCCCCTGCTCGACGCCGCCGCGGCCGACGAGGAGGTGCTCGCCGAGGTGACCGCGATCGCGAACCGTCTGCGCGCCGCCGCCGGACTCGAGGTGCCCGAGGTCGACCTCGCCGCCGAGAAGGACCGCCACGACGCGCTCCAGCGGCGTCTCGCTCCCGGGGAGGGTCTGGTCGCGATCCTCGCGCTGCTCGTCTCGACCTCGACGGTGCGCGCCTGGCACAACGCCCGCGACCTCACCCCCGAGCAGTCCTGGGAGGTGCTCGCCGATCTCGGCCAGCAGATGCGGGTCCACCGCGCCGGCACGGGGCGCCTGGGCCTCCACCAGCTGAACTGGGTGAGCATGAACTGGGCGGGCCGGCTCGTGCATCTCGGGCGCCTCCAGTTCGACCTGCACCGCCAGAGGGTCGCCCTGCTCGCGGGCTCCGGCTCGACGCCGTCGGCCGACGGATCGGCTCCCGCGGCCGACGGGTCGGCTCCCTTGGCCGACGACCCCCGCCGCTGGGTGCTCGGCACCCACATCCCGGCGCGCGGTCCGCTGGATCCCGCGGAGGTCGACGCCTCCTTCGACGCCGCGACCGCGTACTTCACGGAGCACTACCCCGAGCTCGGCGCGGGGCGCGGCACGGAGGAGCCCGCGTTCGGCCGTGAGTTCCTCTGCGACTCGTGGCTGCTGAGCGACCAGCTCGCCGAGATCACGGGAGAGGGCTCGAACCTCGCCCGCTTCGCCGCGCGCTGGGAGATGCTCGAGCGCTCCCGGATGGACGACGGAGCGCTCTTCTTCGTGTTCGGCCGTCGGCCCCCGGTCGACGTCGCCTCGCTCCCCCGCACCTCGCGCCTCGAGCGCGGGGTCGCCGAGCGCCTCGAGGACGGGCGCGGCTGGACCGGCGGACTCGGCCGCATGCTCCGCTGAGCCTGCCCACCACAGCCCAGGCTCGCGCGGCCTCCGGCTCAGATCTCGGTGCCCGACCCGTCGTAGAGAGTGAGCACCTGGTCGAAGGCGCGGACCGGGTCGATGCCGCGCCGCATGGAGATCGCGAACGCGCTGCGGGTCAGGGCGAAGCTCACCTGCACCAGGATCACCGCATGATCGCGAGCGAACTCGCCCTCGAGCGCCTCGGCGAGCTCCTCGACCAGCTCGGTCTGCATCGCCTGGAGGTTTCCGCTGGAGACCAGGTGCAGGCTCGGCTCCTGCTCCATGACCTGCTTCTTCAGCTCGCGCAGACCACGGTCGACGGGGACGTTCGCAATCGCTTCGCGCATCATCGAGCGCATCGCCTCACGCGCCGGCATGACCAGGAGCTTCTCCCGCAACGAGGCGATCGCCTGTGCACCCTCCCCGCCGTTGATCCCGAGGATCGCGGACTCCTTGGTCACCCAGTGGTTGAAGAAGGTGCGGGTGGAGACCCCGGCACGCTCGGCGATCATCTGCGCCGTCACGGCCGAGAGCCCGCGCTCGACCACCAGCTCGAGGGCGGCGCGGTGCATCGCCATGCGGGTCTGGCGCTTCTTCTGCTCCCGCAGGCCGAGCTCCTCCGAGCCCGCGGGGTCATGGTCATCGGTCGTCTGCGCGGAAGTCACGCCCCCATCCTAGGTCCGACACATCACAAAATCTGCACTCGATGCAATAGTGCAGTCAATGCAACAGTTCTGTAGTGTGTGCGAGTCACAGCCCGACGGGGTGCTGCGGCCGTCTCCCCACCGCTCACTCCCGAGGACCTCATGACTGCATCCACCACCCGGGCAGCGCAGCCGGCCGCTGCGGAGCCCGCCGCCTTCACCGGCCTCGACCGCCAGGGCAAGCTCGTCTTCGTCGGGCTCATGCTCGGCATGTTCGTCGCCTCCCTCTCCCAGACCGTCGTCGGCCCCGCGATGCCGCGCATCGTCGCCGAGCTCGGCGGCGTCGAGCACTACAACTGGATCGCGACCGCCGCGATGCTCGTCTCCGCCGTCGCGGTCCCCGTCGTCGGCAAGCTCTCCGACCTCTACGGCCGACGCTGGTTCTACCTCGGCGGCCTCGCCGTGTTCATGATCGGCTCCGTGCTCGCCGGCCTCGCCCAGGGCTTCTGGTTCCTGGTCTTCGCCCGCGCCGTGCAGGGCCTGGGCATGGGCACCCTGATGCCGCTGAGCCAGACGATCATCGGCGACATCATCCCGCCCCGTCAGCGCGGCAAGTACCAGGGCATCATGGGCGCCGTCTTCGGCGTCACCTCGGTCGCCGGCCCGCTGATCGGCGGCACCATCACCGACCACGTCGGCTGGCGCTGGCTGTTCTTCCTCACCCTGCCGCTGGGCGTGGTCGCCTTCGGCTTCATCCTGCGCTTCCTCCACCTGGAGAAGTCCCAGCAGCACGGCAAGGTCGACTTCTGGGGCATCCTCACCCTCACCCCGGGCCTCGTGCTCGCGCTGCTGGCCACCACGTGGGGCGGCGGCGACTACGAGTGGACCTCCCCCGTGATCATCGGGATGTACGCGGTGGCCGCACTCTTCCTCGTCGCCTTCGTGGTGATCGAGACCCGGGTCGAGGAGCCGCTGCTGCCCCTGCACCTGCTGCTGCGCCCGATCGTGGCGCTGTCGGTCGCGGCCTCCTTCGCGATCGCGGTGGCGATGTTCGGCGCGATCATCTACATCCCCGTCTACGCGCAGGGCGTCATGGGCGTCTCCGCCACCAATTCCGGCATGATCCTCGTCCCGCAGTCGGTCGCGATGATCCTCACCTCGATCCTGGTGGGCCTGCTCATCTCCCGCACCGGCCGCTACCGCCCGTTCCTGATCCTGGGCGGCGTGGTGATGGTCGCGGGCTACCTGCTGCTGGCGAACCTCTCCTACGGCGACACGCAGTGGCACCTGACCCTCGCGATGATCGTGATCGGCCTGGGGCTCGGCCTGTCGATGCAGGTCTACACGCTGGTCGTGCAGAACGCCGTCTCCCGCCGCGAGCTCGGCACCGCGACCGCCGCGATCCAGTTCTTCCGCAACATCGGCTCGACGGTGGGCACCGCCGTGCTCGGCACCGTGATGACCGCCTCGATGTCCACCGCGATCCCCGAGAAGATCGCGGCCCTGCCGCCCGAGCAGCTCGCCGCGCTGCAGAGCACGGGCGGTGAGGTCGACACCAGCACCCTCGAGAACGCGGTGCTGGACCCCTCCGCCCTGGCGAAGCTGCCCGAGTTCCTCGTGGACCCGGTGCGCGGCGGGCTGAGCGATGCGATGCACGACGTGTTCCTCACCGCGGTGCCCTTCGCGGTCCTCGCGCTGGTGCTCTCGCTGTTCATCAAGCACGTGCCGCTGCGCGAGACCGTCGAGACCGCCGATGAGCAGGTCGCACAGCCCGGCCTCGACGCGGCCGCGGAGCTCAGCGGCACCGGCTCCGAGCCGGAGGACCTCCACCCCCGCACCGGGCCGATCCCGGTCGTGGACCCCGAGGCCGACGCCGACGCCGACGCGGGACAGCGCCCCGCCGGCGACGGACGCGATCCGGTGGGCACCGCCCGCTGACCCGGCCCGTCGGCCCGTCGGCCGTCGACCCACTCCGGCGACGCACCTCGCCGAGACGCCGAGAGCTCCGTTCCACCCGCTCCACCCGGGAGGAACGGAGCTCTCGGCACTTCGGGCAGGGCGTCTCGACGGGCGGGGCCGCGACACGCCGGTGCCCGATGCGCCCGGACGAACGCCCAGGCGCCCCGTGCCCGTCGTGAAAAGATGGGCGGATGCTGCTCGTGGATCACTTCCCGCCCGCCCTCCCCGCATCGCTCGAGGGGAGGGTCACCACGCGCCTGCCGATCCCGGCGGACGTCGCCCCGGTGTCCGCGCTGATCACCGCCTCGATGCGCCGCTACGACCCCGAGGCCACACCCGACGAGGCCGGCCTGCGCTCGCGCATGGTGGGGCTGAAGTCGTGGGCCCGACGCCAGGTGGTCGTGGTCCCCGTCGCCGCCGACGGCGCCCCCTCCCTCGACCTGCCGCCGCTGGCCTGGATCTCGCTCGAGGACCGCGCCACCGGCCGCACCAACGTCCAGTTCACGATCGCGTCGGAGGCCCCGGAGCGGGATGCGCTCGCCGCCTCCCTGCTGGACTGGGCCGTCGAGGTCGGCGGGTCGTTCGCCCGCGCCCGCGGCGTGGAGACCTCCAAGCTCACCACCGATGCGAACGAGCTCGACACCGACAAGGAGCGCCTGCTCGCGGCGGCCGGCTACGCACAGGTCCGCACCTGGCTGCACATGCGCCGCCATGTCGAGGCGGAGGAGGCGACGTCGACGCCCGCCCCGCGCGAGGGCACGCGGGTGCGAAGGGTCAACCTCCACGACACGGGCCTGCCGGTCGCCCAGGACGTCCGCACCGTGCACCGGATGCTCGAGGAGTCCTTCGCCGACCACTTCAACTCCTACCGCGAGTCCTTCGCCGAGTTCGCCCAGCGCCTCATCGAGAACCCGGAGCAGGCGGACTGGGACCACTGGTGGATCGCCGAGATCGAGCGGGACGGACGCTGGCTGCCCGCCGGCGGCCTCGTCGCCGCGCCGATGAAGGCCACGGCCACCCGCGGCGAGGGCACCTACCTCGAGTACCTCGGCGTGCACCGCAGCGCCCGCGGCCACGGGGTGGCGAAGTCCCTGCTGCGCGCCGCGATCCGCGATGCCGCCGAGCGAGGACGGGAGTTCGTGGACCTCGAGGTCGACGACGACTCCCCCACCGGCGCCGACGGGATCTACGCCGCGATGGGCTGGGAGACCTTCGAGAGGACCCACTCCTGGCACGCCGTCGCCCCCTCGCACCCCTCGCGCCTGCTCGAGCCGCCGACGGAGGTCTGACGGGAAGCCTGGCATTCATCGAGCACAGGTATACGAATGGCGTATGCTCACGCTCAGTGAAAGGGGCGAGATGAAGGATCTGGAGCTCGTGAGGACGATCGCCAGCGCCCCCTTGCGCACGATGCGGTTCCGCGATCTGCAGACCGCCGGGACCAACACGTGGCGTCAGCTGGATTCCCTCGTGTCCGGCGGTGCGCTGCTGCGTCTGGCACATGGCATCTACACCGTCCCCCCCGATGGCCGAGATGCACGGCGCTGGCAGCCCGGGCTGGAGAGCGCTGGATTGGCGATCGCGACGGCGCGGCACGGCGAGCGCCGCACGATCCTCATGGGGATCGGCGCAGCCCGCCACTGGGGTGCCATCCCGCGGGCGATCGGCACTACGGTCATCGCGGTCCCGACCGCAGGCCATCATCCTCTGACGATCGGATCCGGAACCGTCCACTTCGTGCAGCGCGACCTCGACCTCGTCGACGCCGCCCTGGAGGAGACCGAGCTGGGTCGAGCACTGGTCACGACTCCGGAGCAGACACACGTCGACCTGCTCATGCGCCCCGCCCAGGGCGGCGACCGCGACACCTCGCTGACCGCCGCCGAAACTCTCCGCCCGCAGCTGGATCCCGACGAGTACGCGCAGATCATCCGCACGGCGCCCCGGACGAATACCGCGATCCGTCGCACACTCGACGAACTGCGCGCATCACGATGATCTCTCGAGCACCAGGAGTACTCGATACAGGCGAGATGCACGAGATCGCCGAGCTCTTCGGTGTCGGCGAGGCCCAGGTGCGCCGCGACCACGTCATCTCCCACGCACTTGCCGCACTGTCGACTCTCGGGACCGACGACCTCGTCTTCTTCGGCGGCACGGCCCTGTCACGAACTCATCTGCCCGCTCTGCGCCTCTCCGAGGACATCGATCTGATCGCACTCGGCCCTCGGGCCGCCACCGCATCTGCTGTGGGGAAGACGCTCTCACGCCTGTTGCGGAGGAGTCTCGGGCGCCCGCGCTTCGCGCCACCCCTCGAGGAGACGCGAGACGCCGATCCGTCGACGATGACGATCGGATCAGTGCGGGTCCAGATTCAGCTGCTCAGCGCATCGCATCTGCCCCCATGGCCGACCGAGGTCGTCGACCTCGAACAGCGGTACAGCGATGCCCCGCCCGCCACGATGCGCGTTTTCACACCGGCATCCTGCGCCGCCGCCAAACTTGCCGCCTGGCATGACCGAGCCGCGCCGCGCGATCTCTATGACCTCTGGGCTCTGGCCTCCGCCGGGATGATCGATCAGGACGCAGCGACCCTGTTCTCACGCTCCGGTCCACTGACGTCACCGGAGGCGGTCTCGTTCGCACGGCTCCCCACGCCAGAGGAATGGGAGGCCGCGCTCGGTCACCAATGCCGGCCGGCGGTCACCGCCGACGAAGCCGCCGATGCCGTACGCAGGGCCTGGGTGCGCTGAGCGACCTCGACCCGACGACGAACGGGCCGGGGCCCGAGCCCGCTGTGCGGCGGCTCGGGCCCCGGCCCGTTCGCGGAGGTCGCGGCTCAGGCCGCGACGCTCACTCCCACTCGATGGTGCCCGGGGGCTTCGAGGTGATGTCGAGGGTGACGCGGTTGATCTCGGAGACCTCGTTGGTGATGCGGGTCGAGATCCGGGAGAGCACCTCGTAGGGCACCTTGGCCCAGTCCGCGGTCATCGCGTCGTCGCTGGTGACGGGGCGCAGCACGACGGGGTGGCCGTAGGTGCGGCCGTCGCCCTGGACGCCCACGGAGCGCACGTCGGCCAGGAGCACGACGGGGCACTGCCAGATGGTGCGGTCCAGGCCCGCGGCGGTCAGCTCGGCGCGGGCGATCGCGTCGGCCGCGCGCAGGATGTCCAGGCGCTCCTTGGTGACCTCGCCGATGATGCGGATGCCGAGGCCGGGGCCCGGGAAGGGCTGGCGCCAGACGATCTCGTCGGGCAGGCCCAGCTCGGTGCCGACGGCGCGCACCTCGTCCTTGAACAGGGTGCGCAGCGGCTCGACCAGCTCGAAGGAGAGGTCCTCGGGCAGGCCGCCGACGTTGTGGTGGCTCTTGATGTTCGCCGCGCCCTCGCCGCCGCCGGACTCGACGACGTCGGGGTAGAGCGTGCCCTGGACGAGAAAGGCGGTGGACGCCTTCCCGACATTCGCCGTTTCGCCCTCGCCCTCGACGACGCCCTGCTCGCGCAGGATCTCCGCCTGGGCCTTCTCGAAGGTGCGGATGAACTCGCGCCCGATGATCTTGCGCTTGGTCTCGGGGTCGGTGACGCCGGCGAGCGCGGTGAGGAACTGCTCCTCGGCGTCGACCATGACGAGCTTCGCCCCGCCGGTGGAGGCGCCGAAGGCCTTCTCGATCTGCTCGGACTCGTCCTGGCGCATCAGGCCGTGGTTCACGTACACGCAGGTGAGGCGGTCGCCGATGGCGCGCTGCACGAGCGCCGCGGCGACGGCGGAGTCCACGCCGCCGGAGAGTCCGCAGATCGCGGTGCCCTCGCCCACCTGGGCGCGGATCCGCTCGACCTGCTCCTCGATGACGTTGCCGGTGGTCCAGGACGGCTCGATGCCCGCGCCGCGGTGGAGGAAGTTCTCCAGCACCTCCTGGCCGCGGTCGGAGTGGCCCACCTCGGGGTGCCACTGCACGCCGTAGAGCCGCTTCTCGCGGTTCTCGAAGGCGGCGACGGGGCTGGCGGAGGAGGTCGCGACGACCTCGAAGCCCTCGGGCGCCGCGGTGACGGAGTCGCCGTGGCTCATCCACACGTTCTGGTCGACGTCCTGGCCGGAGAGCAGCTCGGAGGAGGCGTCGAGGGCCTCGAGGCGGGTCGCGCCGTACTCGCGCACGCCCGTCGGGGAGACGGTGCCGCCGGCCGCCGCGGCCATCGACTGGAAGCCGTAGCAGAGCCCGAGCACCGGCACGCCGGCCTCGAGCAGGGCCGGGTCCAGGCGGGGTGCGCCCTCGGCGTAGACGGAGCTCGGCCCACCGGAGAGGATGATCGCGCGGGGATCCTTCGCGAGCATCTTCTCGACGGCCATCGAGTGCGGGACGATCTCGGAGTAGACCCGGGCCTCGCGCACGCGACGAGCGATGAGCTGTGCGTACTGGGCGCCGAAGTCGACGACGAGGACGGGGCGCTGGTCGGTGTCGGTCACAGGCGCGAGTCTACGTCGCGCCCGGGCCCCGGGGCGCCGCGGTCCGGCTCCCCCGAGGGCGAGCCTGCTCACGCCGGGCTCCGCTCCTCGGGCACGGGCCCGGCACCGCGGCCCCGAACAGGAAGGGCCCGGTCACCCAGCGGTCAGACCCGCTCCTGGTCCTGGATCGTGGGGCGTCGCGCGAGATCGGACTCGACGCGCTGGTGGGTCCAGCGCTCACCGAAGAAGGACAGCACCGGGACGACGCCGAAGAACATCAGCAGCAGCATCCGCGGCAGGCCCCAGCGCATCTTCATCCACAGGTCGAAGCCGAGCACCACGTAGACCATGTAGATCAGGCCGTGGATCGGGGACCACACCGAGGAGACCTGCTCCCAGAACGGGGAGGTCGAGGTGAACCAGGCGTCGCCGCCGAAGACGACATAGCGCATGGTCATGATGCCCACGAGCACCAGCAGCGCGATCCCCTCCACGATGGAGGCCACGCGGAAGCGGGCGAAGGAGGTCCTGGCGGCGACTTCGTCGAGGGGGCGTTCTGCGGGCACGGTCACACGTCCTTGTCGGGGTTCTGCTGGGGGGCGGGGCGGGAGCTCGGGGCGATGCCCGAGGGGGCGAGTCCGGCGGCGTGGTCCGCGCCGGCGGAGCGGTCGGCGGCGGGGTCGGCACTCGGGGCGGAATCGGCGCCGTCGGAGGGCTGGGCGCCGGCCGACGGCCCGGGGCGGGGCCCGTCGCCGGAGGCCTCGGCGAGCAGCCTCTCGACCTCCTCGCGACGGTCGTCGAGCTCGTCGCGATAGGCGGTGCGCACCGAGCGCCACCACAGGTACAGGAAGAACACGCCGAACGCCACCCACTGGAAGGAGTAGCCGATGTTCTGCCAGTCCAGGCCGCGGGAGAACTGGGACTCCGCGGCGGGCAGCGCCGAGAGCGGGGCCTCGGCCTCGTCCAGCGCGAGATAGCCGGCGTACATGGGCGAGCCCCACTCGTTGACCAGCAGCGGGGTCGCGATCTCCCGCGCCACGCCGTCGACGACGCCGCCGGAGGCGGACTCGCTCGCCTCGAGGCGTCCGGAGAGGTGGACCTCCCCCTCGGGCGCGGCGGGGGCGAGGGCGGGATCGAGCGCGCCGTCCTCGCCGGCCACGTCCTCGGCGGGCAGCCAGCCGCGGGCCACGGGCAGGCGAGCCTCGGTGCCGTCCTCGAGCTCGACGAGGAAGGCGGTCACCACGATCACGGCGTCCTGCCCCTCGATCCGGCGGCCGGGGACGAGCACCTGCTCGCCGGCGGCGAAGCGTCCGTCGGCCGTGACGATGTCGCCGACGATCTCGTTGGTGACGGCGTCGCCGACGCCGACCACCTCGCGGATGTCGCCGATCTGCTGGGGGCCGTCGGCCTTGTCGGTCAGCGCGCGGTGGGCGCGGTCCCACTGCCATCCGGCGAGGAGACCGCACACGATCGTCGCCACGATCATCAGGGCGAGCAGCCCGAGGAATCGGGGACGGAGGGCGACGCGGAGCATGGCCACCATGGTACGAGGCGGCGCCCGGACGGGGCCTGGAGAGGGACCTCGATCACGTCGGGAATCCACCTCGCCGGGGCCGGGCCCGCCCCACCTGCGCCGTCGGGGTCCCCGTTGTCTCGGACCGTCGTCTCGGCGCGGCGCGCGGCGGCCCGTCGGCCGCTCCCCCGTACCCGAGCCGACGGCTCCTGGCCGGGACTCCCGGCCCCGTGCCACGGGAGGGCTGCGCGCCTATGCTGGGGTCGTGTCGCAGAGTGTGTATATCGCCAGCCCGGAGGGGATGACCGGCAAGTCGATGGTGGCTTTCGGTCTGCTCGAAGCCCTCGCCTCCCGATCCGATCGCGTCGGGGTCTTCCGCCCCGTCGTGCGCTCGACGTCCACGCGCGACTATGCGGTGGACCTGCTCATCCGCCATCCCGCTGTCGACCAGGCCTACGAGGACGCGATCGGGGTGGACCACCAGCTGGTCCTGTCCGATCCGGATGCCGCCCACGAGCGGATCCTCGCCCGCCATCGCGAGCTCGTCGAGCGCTACAGCGTGCTGGTCGTGCTCGGCTCGGACTACGACGACCTCGCCAACCCCACCGAGCTCGCCTTCAACGCCGAGGTCGCCGCCAACATGGGCGCGCCGGTGGTGGTGGTGCTCTCGGGGCTGGACCGCAGCCCGGACCAGATCGGGGCGCTCGCAGCGGTCGCCGTCGGCGAGTTCGGCGGCCACCATGCGATGCCGCTGGCCGTCATCGTCAACCGTGCCGAGGCCGCGTCCCTCGACGCCGTGCGCGAGGCCGTCTCGGCGAAGGTGCCCGGCGCGCTGGTCTCCGCGATCCCGGAGAACCCGGTCATCCTGGCGCCGACGGTGCAGGAGCTGAAGGACGCGGTGGACGGCTCGCTGCTGATGGGCAATCCCGAGTGGCTCGAGCGCGTCTCCGTGGGCACGGTCATCGCGGCGATGAGCCTGCCCAACGTGCTCACCCGTCTCACCGAGAACTGCACCGTGATCGCCCCCGGCGACCGCTACGACCTGCTTCCCGGGCTCGTCATGGCGCAGCAGTCGGGCACCTTCCCCGCGCTCTCCTCGATCGTGCTCACGGGCGGGTATCAGGTTCCCGAGGAGGTGGACCGCCTCATCTCCGGCGTGCAGCAGGACCTGCCGATCATCACCTCGGAGCTGTCCACCTTCGACACCGCGGTGCGGATCGCCCGCTCCCGCGGCCGGCTCAGCGCCGCGAGCGCGCAGAAGCTCGACGCGGCGCGCCGCGCGGTCGCCGAGCACCTGCCCACCGAGGAGCTGCTCTCCGCTCTCGAGGTGACCCGCAGCGAGGTGGTCACCCCGATGATGTTCGAGTTCGAGCTGCTGGCCCGCGCCCGCGGGGAGAAGAAGACGATCGTCCTGCCCGAGGGCGAGGACGAGCGGATCCTCGCCGCGGCCGAGTCGATCCTCGCCCGCGGCGTCGCGGACCTGGTGCTGCTCGGCGAGGAGAACTCGATCCGCGCCAAGGCCTCCCAGCTCGGCCACGACATCTCCGAGGCGCGCGTGGTCTCTCCGCACGATCCGGAGCACGTCGAACGCTTCGCGGAGGAGTACGCGCGGCTGCGCGCCAAGAAGGGCGTGACCCTCGAGCAGGCCCGGTCGACGGTCCAGGACGTCTCCTACTTCGGCACGATGATGGTGCAGATGGGCGAGGCCGACGGGATGGTCTCCGGCGCGGTCCACTCCACCGCCCACACGATCCGCCCGTCCTTCGAGATCATCAAGACCAGGCCCGGCGCGAAGATCGTCTCCTCGGTGTTCCTGATGGCGCTCGAGGACCGGGTGCTGGTCTACGGCGACTGCGCCGTGAACCCCGATCCCACTGCCGAGCAGCTCGCCGACATCGCGATTCAGTCCGCGACCACCGCCGCGCAGTTCGGTGTGGACCCGCGGATCGCGATGCTCTCCTACTCCACCGGCACCTCGGGCAGCGGGGCCGACGTGGACAAGGTGCGCGAGGCGACCGAGCTGGTGCGCTCCATCGACCCGTCGCTCGACGTGGAGGGTCCGATCCAGTACGACGCCGCGGTGGACGCCTCGGTCGCCAAGACCAAGCTGCCGGACTCCTCGGTCGCGGGCCGTGCGACGGTGTTCGTCTTCCCCGATCTCAACACCGGCAACAACACCTACAAGGCCGTGCAGCGCTCGGCCGGCGCGATCGCGATCGGCCCCGTCCTGCAGGGCCTGAACAAGCCGGTCAACGACCTCTCCCGCGGAGCGCTCGTGGACGACATCATCAACACCGTCGTGATCACCGCGATCCAGGCCCAGGCGGCCGACGCGGAGAACGCCTCGACGGAGCCGGCGAAGGAGAACGCATGACCACGTCCGCCCCTGCCTCCTCCGACAGCGCCGAGCGCCCCCGGACGATCCCGGACGCCGCGACGGTGCTCGTGCTGAACTCGGGCTCCTCCTCGCTGAAGTTCCAGCTTCTGGACCCGACCGCGGAGGAGGTCTTCGCCTCCGGGATCGTCGAGCGGATCGGCCTGGACAACGGCGTCGCGCGGCTGGAGACAGGCTCGGTCGCGCAGCCCTTCTCGGGCGAGGTGCCGAACCACGTCGTGGCCATGGAGGTGGTCATGCGGCTGTTCGAGCAGGCAGGGCTCTCCCTCGAGGAGGCGAACGTGGTCGCGGTCGGCCACCGCGTGGTGCAGGGCGGGGCGCGCTTCTCCGCCCCGAAGCTCATCGACTCCTGGGTGCGGGACCAGATCAAGGACCTCGGCGCGCTCGCGCCGCTGCACAACCCCGCGGCGGTCGACGGGATCGACGCGGCCCGCAAGCTGTTCCCCGCGATCCCGCACGTGGCCGTGTTCGACACCGCCTTCTTCACCTCCCTGCCGGAGGCGGCGCGCACCTATGCGCTGAACAAGCAGGTCGCCGACGAGTACCGGATCCGCCGCTACGGCGCCCACGGCACCAGCCACCGCTACGTCTCCGAGCAGGTCGCCGCGCACTTCGCCGCGCAGGGGAAGGACACCTCCGCGCTGCGCCAGATCGTGCTCCACCTGGGCAACGGCGCCTCCGCCTCGGCGGTGCGCGGCGGCGACCCGGTGGAGACCTCCATGGGGCTCACCCCGCTCGAGGGCCTCGTGATGGGCACCCGCACCGGGGACATCGACCCGGCCGTGTACGCCCACCTCTCCCGCAGCGCGGGGATGGGCATCGACGAGATCGACACCCTGCTGAACAAGCGCTCCGGCATGCAGGGGCTGTGCGGGAAGAGCGACTTCCGCGACATCACCGCCGCGATCCGCGACGGGAACCAGGACGCGGAGCTGGCGATGCAGGTGTACGTGCACCGGCTGCGCAAGTACGTCGGCTCCTACGCCTTCGTGCTCGGCGGACTCGACGCGATCACCTTCACCGCCGGCATCGGCGAGAACGTGCCGGAGGTGCGCGAGCGCGTGCTCTCCGGTCTCGAGGGCTTCGGGATCCGCCTGGACCCTGCGCGCAACGCCGAGCGCGCCAAGGGCGTCCGAGTCATCTCGGCCGACGACTCGCCGGTGACGGTGCTGATCGTCCCCACCGACGAGGAGCTCGCGATCGCGCAGCAGGCGCTGGAGGTCGCGCGCTCGAAGCGCTGAGCAGGTCGAGCGGGCGGCCAGGTCGACACGGCGGAGCATCGCTGCGGAGCAGGCCCAGTGTGCCAGGCGCCGCCGCCGTGCGACAGGGCTCACTCGCACGATGCCGCTCTCGTCGAGCGTGACGAGCCGTCCCGGTCGGAGGGCGCCGGTCAGCCGCGCCGCTGGATATCCTGTGCTTCGCATCCATGCGTCCTGAGGGGGAACCGATGACCTATCCGCCTGCCTACGGCCCTGCCCACAGCTATGCCCCGGCTCCGCGTCGTCGCCGCCGCGGGCTGAAGCGCACGATCTTCGGCGGGCTGGGCCTGGTCGCCAACGCCATCGGTCTCGTGGTGATGCCGATCGTCGCGGCGATGATCGGTGCCATGTTCATCGTCACCGGGAACACGGAGATGGCCCCGCTGGACCCCGCAGGCGACAGCTTCGAGGCCTCGACCTGGTCCATGTACTCCATCGCGGTGCCGCAGGAGGACCTCGGCACGACGACCTGCGAGATCGAGGGCGCCGACGTCACCGTCGAACCAGCCGAGGCCTCCTCCTCGATGGGCTCGGTGGACGGCGTGCCCTACTACGACCTGTACTCGGTGCAGGTCTTCGGCGACCAGGAGGTCTCCGTGACCTGCACCGGCGGCGAGTCGGTCGCGCTGTGGGATGCGGGGATGGGTGGCTTCGCGATCAGCATCGGGGTCGGCGTCCTGCTGCCGGTGGTGCTCGGTCTGGTCGCGCTGGTGATGCTGATCTGGGGGATCATCGCGCTGGTGCGCTCCGCCTGAGGACTCGGGCGAGGAGCCTGCGGCGTGAGATCTCGCGGGGATCCCGAGGCGTGGAGCCTGGCCGCGGGACGGCGCGGCCGGCCGGCGCAGGTGCTCGCCGCACGGCCTCCAGGCAGGCGACGGCCCAGCCCTGATGGTCGTGGACGAACTCGACGCGCCAGGTGATGCCGAGCGCCTCCGCCATCTCCCAGCGGTGCTGCGCGCCGAGTTCGGGGAGGGGCCCGCCGGGGATCCGCAGACGCTCCTGCTCCCCACCGCCCTCCCCGTCGTGCACTGCGGCCGGAGGATCCGTCGAGCCGACGACCCGCTCGGAGTCCTCGGACCGCCCCGTCCCCGCGTCGCCACGTGCGCAGTAGCGAGCACCCCCCTTCCTGCTCCGCGTCGTCCCCGGCGCGTCCGCGCGGCGGGGCCGGCGCAGCAGGGGCACCTGGAGCACGAGCCCCAGGGCGAGGGTGAGCGGGATCAGCCCGGAGCCGAGGTCGACCACCCAGCGGATCGAGAACGACAGGATGCCCGGCCGCAGCGCCCAGTGGTCCTGGGACGTGAGGATCCACACCGCGAGGGAGAACGCGGCCACTAACAGGAAGTAGGAGCGCCGCAGCTTCGCCTCGAGGCGCTTGTCCTCCTCGCCGCGGGAGCTGTCATCCCCGCCGTCGTCTCAGGCGGTGGTGACGACCTCGACCCGCTGGAACTCCTTGAGGTCGAGGTAGCCGGTGGTCGCCATCGCGTGGCGCAGCGCGCCGACGAGGTTGGTGGTGCCGTCGGCGGAGATCGACGGGCCGAAGAGGATCTGCTCGAGCGGGGCGACGGTCCCGACGGGGACGCGGTGGCCGCGGGTGAGCGTGGGGTGGTGCGCCTCGCTGCCCCAGTGGTGGCCGCGGCCGGGCGCCTCCTCGGCGCGGGCCAGGGCCGCACCGACCATCAGGCCGTCGGCGCCGCAGGCGATCGCTTTCACCAGGTCGCCGCTACGGCCCAGGCCGCCATCGGCGATGACGTGCACGTAGCGGCCGCCGGATTCGTCCATGTAGTCGCGGCGGGCGGCGGCGACGTCGGCGACGGCACTGGCGAGCGGGACCTGGATGCCGAGGGTCTCGCGGGTGGTCTGCGAGGCGCCGCCGCCGAAGCCGACGAGCACGCCCGCGGCGCCGGTGCGCATCAGGTGCAGGGCCGCGGTGTAGGTCGCGCAGCCGCCGACGATGACGGGGACGTCGAGCTCGTAGATGAACCGCTTGAGGTTCAGCGGCTCACGGCCGGTGGAGACGTGCTCGGCGGAGACGGTGGTGCCGCGGATGAAGAAGAGGTCCACGCCCGCGTCGACGACCGTCTTCCAGTGCTCCTGGGTGCGCTGCGGGGAGAGGGAGCCGGCCGCGGTCACGCCCGCATCGCGCAGCTGCTGGATGCGGTCGCGGATCAGCTCGGGCTTGATCGGCTCCTCGTAGACGCTGCGCATCACCTCGACCACGCCCTCCTCGGAGGCGGCGGCGATGCGGTCGAACTGCGCGGAGGGGTCCTCGTAGCGGGTCCACAGCCCCTCGAGGTCCAGCACGCCGAGTCCGCCGTGCTCGCCGAGCGCGATCGCGGTCTCCGGGGACATCAGGGAGTCCATCGGGGCGGCGAAGATCGGGATGTCGAAGTGGTAGGCGTCCACCTGCCAGGCGGTGGAGACGTCCTCCGGGTCCCGGGTGCGTCGGGAGGGGACCACCGCCACGTCGTCGAAGCTGTAGCTGCGGCGTCCCCGCTTGTTGCGGCCGATCTCGATCTCGCTCATCACACCGGGGAGTCTACCGATCCCGGGGACCGCGACGGGCCGGCCGCCGGGGAGGGCCGCCGCCCCGGGTCGTCACAGCGGCCAGGCGGTGGTCACGTCCGGGGTCCTGCCCTTCTTCGTGAGCCACTCGTTCATGCCCTCGGCCCAGCGGCCATGCCAGCCCACCTGCTCGCGGTGGAGCTCCTCGAGGGTGGAGAAGGCGACCTGCGGGTGCTTCGCGGCGATCGCGCGGACCACGTCCAGCGTGGCGGAGACGTCGACGTCGGCGGTGTGGAGGCGGCCGTCCTGCTCGAGGTCGTAGTGGGCGAGGACGTCGGTGAGGGTGCGCTTGCCCTTGCGGTAGCGATCCACGCCGCGGTCGATGACGAGCCCGTCGATCACGGGCGCGATGTCGTGGCCGAGCCGCTGGACGAGCGTGGGCAGGCCCAGGCGGGTCAGCTCGTTCTCGAGGATCGCCAGGTCGAAGCCGATGTTGAAGGCGACCAGCGGCACGTCCTTCCCGAGTGCCTCGACGATCATGCCCGCGACCTCGTCGAGCGCCTCGGCGGGCTGCATGCCGTGCTCGCGGGCGTGCTCGGTGCTGATCCCGTGCACGCGCTGGGCGGGCTCGGGGATCTCGACCCCCGGGTCGATCAGCCAGGTCGCGACGGTCTCGTTCTCGCGGCCGGGGCCGACGGAGTGCACGAGCGCGACCGTGACGATACGGTCCCGCTCGACGTTCGTGCCGGTGGTCTCGGTGTCGAAGCCCAGCAGCGGGGCGTCGATCCAGGAAGGGGTGCTCATGCGTCCCAGCCTAGGTGCGCACCCTCGCAGCGCTGACCGCGAGGCGGGCGATGTGGACGTGCGGGCGCTGAGGAGGAATGATCGCGGGGCACACGAATCGTCCCGCTCCCGAGGAGACCCGATGCCCGCGCCCGCCCTGTACCTGCGCCTGCCCGGCACCGCCGCCGAGGCGCTCGAGTTCTACCAGGGGGTCTTCGGCGGGAAGACCTCCGCGGCGACCTACGCCGAGTTCGCGCGGACCGACGGCCCCGGCTCCGCGCTCGCCCACGGCATGCTGCGCGGCGCGGTGGACCTAAACGTCTCCGACGCCGGCGAGGCCGATGAGCCCTTCGCCGCGCGGGGACTCATGGTCGCGCTGCTCGGGGCCGCCGATCCCACCACGCTGCGCACCTGGTTCGCGGAGCTCGCCGAGGGCGGAGAGGTCCTCGATCCGCTGCAGCGCCGGGCCTGGGGCGCCTCCGACGGGCAGGTCCGCGACCGCTTCGGAGTGCGCTGGCTGATCGGCTACGAGCACGGCACCGATCCGTCGGCGGAGGCCACGGCTCAGCGCGAGGAGTAGTTCGGGGCCTCCATGATCGCGGCCATGTCGTGGGGGTGGGACTCCTTGAGCCCGGCCGCGGTGATGCGCACGAACTTCCCGCGCTCCTTCAGCTCGGGCACGGTGTTCGCGCCGACGTAGAACATCGACTGGTGAAGCCCGCCGATGAGCTGGTGGACGACGGAGCCGAGCTGCCCCTTGTAGGAGACGCGGCCCTCGATGCCCTCGGGGACGATCTTGTCGTCGCTGGGGACGTCGGCCTGGAAGTAGCGGTCCTTGGAGAAGGACTTCTTGCCGCGCGAGGACATCGCGCCGAGCGAGCCCATGCCGCGATAGGCCTTGTACTGCTTGCCGCCGACGAGCACGACCTCGCCCGGCGACTCCTCGGTGCCGGCCAGCAGGGAGCCGACCATGACGGTGTCGGCGCCGGCGACGAGCGCCTTGGCGATGTCGCCGGAGTACTGCAGGCCGCCGTCGCCGATCAGCGGCACGCCCGCGGGGCCGCAGGCCTTGGCGGCCTCGTGGATCGCGGTGACCTGCGGGACGCCGACGCCGGCGACCACGCGGGTGGTGCAGATGGAGCCGGGACCCACGCCGACCTTGACCGCGTCGGCGCCCGCGTCGACGAGCGCCTGCGCGCCCTCGCGGGTGGCGACGTTGCCGCCGATGATCTGGACGTCGGCGAAGTAGGGGTCGTTCTTCAGGGTGCGGATCATCTCCAGCGCCAGGCGGGCGTGGCCGTTGGCGGTGTCGACGACGAGCACGTCGGCGCCGGCGTCGCGCAGCTGGCCGGCGCGCTCGAGGGAATCGCCGAAGAAGCCGACGCCCGCGCCGACGAGGAGGCGGCCCTGACTGTCCTTGGAGGCGTCGGGGAACTGCTCGGACTTCACGAAGTCCTTCACGGTGATCAGCCCGGTCAGGCGGCCCTCGGCGTCGATCAGCGGGAGGCGCTCGCGCTTGTTCTTGCGCAGCAGGGCGGTGGCCTGCTCGGGGGCGACGTCCTCCGGCGCGGTGAACAGCTCGGTGGTCATCACGTCGGCGACACGGGTGGTGGACCACTCGGCGACGGGGATGAAGCGCAGGTCACGGTTGGTGCAGATGCCCAGCAGGCGCTGGCCCTGGTCGACGACGGGGAGACCGGAGACCCGGAACTGGCCGCACAGGGCGTCGAAGTCCTCGAGGGTCGCCTCGGGGCCGATCGTGACGGGGTTCGTGATGCGGCCGGTCTGGGTGCGCTTGACGAGGTCGACCTGGTGGGCCTGGTCCTCGATGGAGAGGTTGCGGTGGAGGATGCCGATGCCGCCGTGGCGGGCCATCGCGATCGCCATCCGCGACTCGGTCACGGTGTCCATCGCGGCGCTGGCGAGGGGGAGCTTGAGGGTGATCTCCCTGGTGAGCCGGGAGGAGGTGTCCGCCTCGGAGGGGATCACGTCGGTCTCCCCGGGAAGCAGCAGGACGTCGTCGTAGGTCAGGCCGATGAAACCGAAGGGATCCGCGCTCGTCATGCAGAAATGCTACGTCCCGGAGAACCGGGGCGGGCAGGCCGTCCGACGTGGGAACGGCCACGTCCGCGACCCGGCCCCACCCCGGGAGTTCACCCCGATGACACCACGATGACACTTCTCGGCCTAGAGTGGCCGCGGCGCGCGAGGGCCGTCCGGCCCCCGCGCCCCTCCCCCGTACCTCCTCACCCCGGGAACGCGACGATGGCACGCACCTCCGCCCAGGACTCGACCGACGCCCCCGTGACCCAGGGCTTCCTCGGTCTCGATCGCAGCTGGCACGTCGGTGCCGGACTGCTGACCCTCGCGACCGTGGTCGCGTTCACGATCTGGGCCTTCACCCACACCGGCACCGACGTCAACGCCTTCCTGCTGATCCTCGCGATCGCGTTCGGGCTGTTCATGGCGTTCAACATCGGCGGCAACGACGTCGCGAACTCCTTCGGCACGAGCGTCGGCGCCGGCACCCTGACCATGAAGCAGGCCCTCGTCGTCGCGGCGGTCTTCGAGGTCTCCGGCGCCGTGCTCGCCGGCGGCTCCGTCACCGAGACCGTGCGCAGCGGCATCGTGGACCTCGAGGGGATGTCGCTCGACCCGCTCGCCTTCGCGCTGATCATGATGTCGGCCCTGCTGGGCGCCGCGGTGTGGCTGCTGCTGGCGACCAGGATGGGCTGGCCGGTCTCCACCACGCACGCGATCATCGGCGGCATCGTCGGCGCGGCGGTGACCACCGGCCTGGTCACGGGCACCGGCGGCTTCGCCATGGTGCACTGGGGTGAGATCGGGAAGATCGCCGTGTCCTGGATCCTCTCCCCGCTGCTGGGCGGCATCGCCTCCTTCCTCCTGTTCGGGGCGATCAAGCGCCGGATCCTCGCCCCCGCCGCTCGCGCGATCGCGCTCGGCTCCCGCGGCTACGACGACGCGGAGGACGACGATGACGTCGATGACGACGATGAGGAAGACGACGCGGACGAGTCGTGGCAGCGTCACGTGCCCGCCTCCGAGCGCATGACCGAGCTGCAGCAGTCCGCGTTCGCGGAGTCCGCGGCGCTGGACCTCACCCCGGGCGGCCCCGGCGCTGAGCTCATCGAGGCCTCCGCGGATCTGACCAAGAAGGAGCGCAAGGCGGCCCGCAAGGTGGAGCGCAAGGCCGCCTACCACGCCCTGGAGAAGCGGGTCCCGCCGCTGGCCGCCGGCGCCGCGATGGTGCTGGCCGCGATGCTGGTGTTCAAGGGCCTGGACAACGTGGGGCTGAACATCTCCGTCGGCGGCGGCGTGCTGATGCTGGTCATGCTCGCGCTCGGGGTGTGGATGGCGACGACGATCTTCGCGCGCGCGCTGAAGAAGCAGTCGATCTCTCGGGCCACCTTCATCATGTTCAGCTGGATGCAGGTGTTCACCGCCTGCGCCTTCGCCTTCTCCCATGGCGCCAACGACATCGCCAACGCGATCGGCCCCTTCGTGGCGGTCCTCGACGTGCTGAAGACCGGGCAGATCGGCGCGGAGGCAGCGGTGCCCACCGCCGCCCTGATCGCCTTCGGCGTCGCGTTGGTCTCGGGGCTGTGGTTCGTGGGCCGCAAGGTGATCCACACCGTCGGCACCGGCCTGACTGCGATGCACCCCTCCTCCGGCTTCGCCGCGGAGCTGGCGGCAGCGACGATCGTGCTGCTCGCCTCGGTGCTGGGGCTGCCCGTCTCCTCCACGCATATCCTCATCGGCGCGGTGCTCGGCGTGGGCATCGTCAACCACGCCGCGAACTGGCGGCTCATGCGGCCGATCTTCCTCGCCTGGATCATCACCCTGCCCGCCGCCGCGGGCATCGGCGCGGCCGGCGTGCTGGTGCTGCGCGCGATCTTCTGAGGCGCCGGCCTCGGCGGCGCACGGCTCCGCAGCCCGCCGCCGCCGCACCCGCGCCCGCGCCCCGGCGGCGTCCTCCAGGACGCCGCCGGGGTGCGGTCGTCTCAGGGGCGCGGATCGCCGGCCCGGGGTTCCTCCCGCCCGCCGAGCACCCGTCGCACCCGGTCGAACTCGGCCTGGAAGGCGACCTCGTCGTGCGCGTACTCCTCCCGCCAGGGCATGTCGAGGCGGGCGGCGAGCTCCCGATGCGCCGCCTCCACGCGGCCGCGCCGCTCCTCGTGCACGAGCACCTCGCGCGGCGGCGCCGGACGGAATCCCGCCGCGGCCTGCAGGACGCGCAGCCCGTCGAAGGAGGCGGCGTCCCAGCCGATCTCCGGAACGACCCACTGCCGCACCTGATCCTCCCCCCGCGCGCGCACACCGATAAGCCCGAGACTGCCGCGCATCGCCTCCCCCACCGCGTACTCGACCTCGCCGAGCGCGGCGCGGTCGCGGGTGCGCAGGCCCTTGCGCAGGCGCAGGGTCCGTGACTGCTCGTCGAGGAGCACGACGGTGCGCGTCAGCAGCAGCGGCACCAGCGCCCACAGCGCGAACAGGGCCCAGAGGGCGAGCGCGCCCAGCAGCAGCTGCGTCCAGGCGGGGGCGAGCAGCTGCTCGAGCAGCCCGTCGTGCCCGTCACGGAGTCGGGAGATCCGCCACTGCTGGAATCCCGCGCCGGCGAAGGGGCTCAGCAGCAGGGAGACCAGTGGCAGTCCGATCAGCGCACCGGGCAGGTAGCGGCCGCGGACCGAGGGGCCGACGAGCACCTCGCCGCTGCGGGTGCGCCGCGGGGCGGGGACGGTCGCGGCGGGGTCCGGGGGCGGGGTCGTGCTCACGATGACCAGCGTACGGTCAGGTGCCTGGGGGCTCGCCCGGGGCGAGGCCCCCGAGCACCCGCCCGCTGCGGAACTCCCTCGCCTGCCCGGTCACCGGATCGGTGAAGGCGAGCGAGCGGGCGAGCAGCTGGAGCGGCCCGGCCGGCTCCGGGGAGGGCTCGGGGTAGAGGTCCTCGCCGGCGATCGGGGCGCCGCGGGAGGAGAGCTGGAGGCGCAGCTGATGCGTCCGTCCGGTGCGGGGACGCAGCCCCAGCAGCAGCGCCCTGCCCTCCGTGGGGCCCTCCCCCTCGGAGTCGCCCACCGCGAGCACCTCGAGCTCGGTGTGCGCGTTCGGCGCGCCGGGCACGATCCTCGCGGTGAGCTCCCCACGGCGCTTCTCCATCCGGTCCGCGAGCTCGGCGCGCTCCCCGACGGTCCGCGGCAGCGTGCACCCGGGCCCGGGCAGGACGAGCGCCTCGTAGCGCTTGTCGACCTCGCGCCTCGCGAAGAGCTGCTGATAGGCGCTGCGCTCCTCGGGACGCACCCCGAAGGCGAGCACCCCGGCGGTGCGACGGTCCAGGCGGTGCAGCGGCACCAGCTGCTCGATCCCCGTGTCGCGGCGCAGGCGGACCAGGGCGCTGGCGAGCACATGGGCGCCGCGCGGCATGGTCGCCACGTCATGGGGCTTGTCGATCACCAGCAGGTGCTCGTCGCGGAAGAGGATCGGCAGCGGCTCAGCCGGCACCTCCTCCGGGCGCAGCTCGCGGTGGAACCACAGCTCGTCTCCGACGCCGACGGCATCGTCGGCCGCCCACGCACGTCCGTGGGCGTCGACCACCTCCCCGGCGGCGAAGCGCTCGGCCAGCGGCGTGGCGGCCGGGTCCGCGAGGGCGGGGAAGCGTGCGAGGAGCATCGAGGCCGCCGGTCCGGCGGGGGCGCCCTTCGGCACGAGCCAGCGCACCGCGTCCAGCCCGTCCCGCTGCGGCAGCGGGGGCGGGAGCCGACGGGCGCGGCGGCGGGCGGCGCGGCCGGCCAGATCGGAA